>JACDAS010000340.1 GCA_013695295.1 Actinomycetota bacterium
TCTCGCCGCCGCTTCGCACGAGCCGCCTGCGTTCCGGATCCCAGCGCCAGGAAGGTCGGGGGCCCTCCAGGTGGACACCGCCGAGCCAGCGGTCGAACGGGGCGAGGCCTGGCCAGTCGAGCTCGGCCGCGAGGAGCGCACGGCCGCGCTCGGTCGGCTCGGCGGTGCCGCGGAGCAGCAGGGCGCCGCCCGCGTCGAGCCCGCGGAGGTAGCCGAAAAAGGTCGCATCGCCCATGAACGGGTACTCCTCGCCCTGCTGCGAGGCGGTAAAGAGCTCGGCGGGGTCCTCCATGCCCTCGCTCACCAGCTCGAGGATCCTCCGCTCGGTCCGGGAGAGCCCCTCAGCTACGGACGGAAACTGCTCGAGGTGGCGGACGAGCGCCGGGCCGAGGTAGGGGAAATCAGCGGCCCCCTCCACGAGCAACGCCTCGATCGCGGTCGGATCGGGCGAGCGGAAGGCGCTCCAGGCCCGGCACGCCAGCTCGACCAGGGCGGGGCCGAGCGGCTCGCGCTGCGGCAGGAGCGCCGCGAGTTCGCCGGGCTCGAGCGGACCCAGGTAGGCGCCGGGGCACACAAGTGCGAGGCCGTGCGTGTTCCCCGCGGTCGCGAGCCGCTCAACCACTTGGAGGAGCTGCAGCTGGTCGAAGAGATCCGGCTCGAGCCAGAGGACGACCTCCTCCTCGCGCTTGAGACCCGCCAGGATCCGGTCACGGCCGTCGAGGCGGTCGAGCGCGTCCTCGAAGGCGGCCCAACCCCGTTCCTCGGCGAAGCGCGCGCGTACCTCGTTCAGACGGGCTGCCGGGAGGCCATGCGGAACCGGCCCCTCGTGCAGGACGTCGTCCCAGGCAAGCACCCGGCCCGGGAGCGCCGCGAGCTCGAGCGACTGGGCCACGATCTCGCCGTTCGTCACGTGCAGCAAGCGCACCACCCTAGACCCCACGCGGCTTGGGCCGCGAGAATCCCCGGGGTGGAACCCGTGAGGCGACACGCCGTGCCGCTCCTCTGGCTCGCCTCGCTCGGGTGCTTCGGTGGTGCGGTCGCCCTCGTCGCTCTCGGCGACTGCGACTCGGACGGGGCGGCGCGCGCGGCGGTCGCGCTCGCGGCCGCGACGGGAATCCTCGCGGGAGCGGCGGTGCTCTACGACCGTGGACGGCCGGCGACGGGGGCGTTGCAGCTCGTCGGCGCCGTGTTGGCGGCGCTCGTCGTCGCCGTCCCGCTGGGTCTCTTGACGTTCGTGGTCGTGATCGTCCTCGCCGCGATCCGCTGCACGTCCTACTGGTGAGGCGCGGCGCCTTCCGGAACGCATGCGACGGCCTCTACCTCGATACGCGCGCCGGGGATCGCGAGCGCGCTCACCTCGACCAGGGTGCTGGCCGGCCGCGCCGCTCCGAAGACCTCCTGCCGGACGGCGTTGATCGGCGCGCGGTCTCCGATCGCGGTCAGGAACACGGTCACCTTGGCCACGTCGGCGAAGGACGCGCCCGCCGCGGCCAGGATCTCGGCCATGTTGGCGAACACTTGCCGCGCCTGGGCCACGACGTCGTCGCCACCGACGAGGCGGCCGGCCCCGTCCACCGGCACGCACCCCGAGACGAAGAGCAGGTCGCCGGCCCGGACGGCGTCGGTGTAGTGGCTGATCGGCGCCGCCTGGGTAGGGACGCGGAACTCCTCGCGCTCGCTCACCGCCGAGACGATAATGGGTCGAGTGGAGGCCCGGTTCGTCCGCTTCGACGACCTACGAGCGTTCGAGCTCGCTGCCGGCGTGCGCGGGAAGCCCCTCTTCGGGGAGGGCGCCATGCTCAACTTGATCGAGTTCGAGCCGGGCGCGGTCGTGTCCACGCACAGCCATCCGCACGAGCAGCTCGGAATCGTCCTACGCGGCGTCCAGGTGCTGGTCGTCGACGGCGCGGAGCACGAGCTTGGGCCGATGGAGGGATACGTCCTCCCCGGCGGTGTCGAGCACGGGGCGCGCTGCGGCCCGGAGGGCGCGACCGTCGTCGACGTCTTCCAGCCGGTTCGCGAGGACTACCGAGCCCGCTTCGTCGCCGAGGCGTAGCCCCTCGCGCGGCCGGGACGAGATTCTCCAGAGGCGGCACACCGACGCCGATCCACGTATCACTTATCACGATATGATCTAACGCGGGGGAGAACATCCGGGGGTCCCCCGGGGGAACCCGGTTCATTCTGGTCTCGGCTCGACGCCGAGCGCCGACCGCACCCGTGCGGGCAGCGGCGACGGGCGGCCCTCGCGGTCGACGTGGACGACCGTGTGGCGACCCTCGATGCACAGGGCGCCGGCGCGGGTGATCTCCCAGGCGTAGGTGACCGAGGTCGTGCCGAGCCGCTCGACCCGCAGGCGAACCTCGACCTCGTCGTCGAAGACGAGCACCTGCCGGTACTCGGCCTCGACGCGCCGCCGCGGGTAATCGGCCCACTCGCCGCCGAGCAGGCCGACCGATCGCATCAGCTCGGTCTCTGCGGCCTCGGCGTACCGGAACGCGGCGGTGAAGTGGATCCGTCCGCCGGCGTCGGTGTCGATCCACGCGACCCGGCGTCGCTCGACCTGCTCGATGCCCATCAGGGACGGACGAGCACTCGGCCGGGAGACCCGGCCAGACTCGCCTCGATTGCTTCGTTCACCCGCTCGAGGGGGTAGCTCGGGCCGACGAGCGAGGCGAGGTCGAGACGGCCCGCGCGCACGTGCTCGAGGAGGAGCGGCAGCGCCACCGCCGGGTCCTCGGAGCCGTACATCGTCCCGGTCAGGAACTTCTCGCGGCGGTTGAACTCGGCGGGGTCGAGGTCGAGCCGCGCGCCCGCCGCCGGCAGGCCGACGACGACGCACGTGCCTCCGCTCCGGACGAAGCGGAGTGCCAGCGCGGTTGTCTCCGGATCGCCGACCGCGTCGAATGCGTAGTCGACGCCGTCCGGCGCCACCCGGCGGAGGAGCGCCTTCGCCTCCTCCGGCGGAGCGACGTGCGTCGCCCCGAGCCCGAGGGCCGTCTCGCGCCGTGCCTCGACCGGATCGACGCAGACCACCTCGCGCGCGCCCACGATCCTCGCCCCCTGGACGACGAACTGCCCGACGCCGCCGGCACCGACCACGAGGACCGTCGCACCGGCACCGGCGCGCGCCGCGAACAGCACCGCACCGACCCCCGTCAAGGCGGCGCACCCGAGGAGGGCAGCCTGCTCGAGCGGCACCGCGCCGCGTGTCGGGAGTGCCACCCGCTCCGAGACGACTAGCCGCTCGGTCCAGGCGCCGGTCGCGGTGCCCCGGAAGACGGTCTCGCCGTCGAGCGACATGCCGGTCGTCCCGTCCACGAGGGTGCCGGCTCCGATCGCCCGATGCAGCGGGACGCAGGCGGCCGGCCGGCCGCGGGCGCAGTCGGCGCAGGCGCCGCACGAGGGCGCCCAGGAGAGCACGACCTCATCCCCCGGCCGCACCCCGGTCACCTCGGCGCCGACCCGCTCGACGACGCCGGCTCCCTCGTGACCGAGCACCATCGGCGTCGGCCGCTGCCACTCGCCCTTGATCTGGTGCAGGTCTGTGCCGCAGATCCCGACAGCGGCCATGCGTACGAGGACGTCGGCCGGCCCCGGCTCGGCGAGGTCGAGCTCGACCACCTCGAGCGGGAGCCCCGCCGAGCGGAAGAGCGCCGCGCGGGTCTTCACCGACCGAGCGCCGCGATCACCTCTGCGCACGAAGTCACGGTCGAGACGTTCTGGAGCGCGTAGTTGATCGAGGCGTTGTGCCAGTCGGGGTTCATCGTCGAGCAACCATCCTCGGGGACGATCATCTCGTACCCCTTGTCCGCGCCGGTCCGGGCCGTGTGCTCGATCGACATGTTCGTCCAGGCCCCGGTGACGATGATCGTCTCGGTGCCGAACCCCCGCAGGAGGTTCTCGAGCCGGGTCCCCTGCCAGGCGCTCATCCGCATCTTCTCGACCACGTAGTCGCCCTCCTCGGGCTCGAGCCCCTCGGCCGGAGCCGCGCCCCACGACCCGCGCACGAGCGCGCCCGAATCCTTCACGCCCTGGAAGAGCGGCGCGTTGAGCTTGAGGCCAGACGCGCCCTCCTCGACGAGGTACCAGACGTGGAGCACCGGCACGCCCCGCTCGCGGCACGCCGCGGCGAGCGCCTTCACGTTCTCGACGACGTTCTGCTCCGTCGCGTGCCCCGGCGAGCCCGACTCGGCGAAGGCGCCGCCCACGATCATCACGTCGTTCTGGAGGTCCTGCACGATCAGCGCGCAGCGCTTCGGGTCGAGGCGCAGGGTCTCGGTCTCGGTCTCGTTCATCGATCCTCCAGGTAGGGGACGCGATCGCCCGCCACCTTCGTGCGGACGCGGTAGAGCGAGGTCGACGAGGGGAGGTAGAGCTCCTTCCAGTCGTCGCCGCCCCAGGTCATGTTTCCCACGGCCTCGGGAATCTCGACGATCCCGAGGTGCTCGCCGTCCGAGCCGAAGATCCAGACCCCTTTCGGCCCGGTCACCCAGATGTTCCCGCGCTCGTCGCATTTCATCCCGTCCGGGATGCCCTCGGCGATCACGCCCGTGCCGATCCCCTCGGCGAAGAGACGGCCGTTCGCGATCGACCCGTCGGCCGAGGCGTCGAACACCTTGATGTGCGCCTTGGGAGTGTCGTTGACGTACAGGAGCGACTCGTCAGGCGAGAAACAGAGCCCGTTCGGCATCTCGAACTCCTGCCGGTCGGCGAGGAGCTCGAGCTCGCCCCCCTCCGGCGGAATCCGGTAGAGCCCCTGGAAGCCGAGCTCGCGCTCCCGCTCGACGCCGAAGCCCGGCATCCGCCCGTACCAGGGGTCGGAGAAGTAGATCGAGCCGTCGGAGCGAACGACGACGTCGTTCGGGCTGTTCAGCTCCTTGCCCTCGAAGTGGGAGGCGATCGTCTCGCGAGTCCCGTCGGGGCTCTCGCGCACGACCGAGCTCGTCACGTGCTCGCAGACGAGCAGGTTGCCGTCGACGTCGAAGGTCATGCCGTTGCATTTGTTGCTCGGGTTCCGGACCTCCACGGCGCCACCCGCCTGGCTCCACCTGCGGCGGATGTCGGCGGGCATGTCGCTGAAATACAGGCAGCGCTCGCGCCGATCCCAGATCGGCCCCTCGGTGAAGGTGAAGCCGGTGGCCAGCTTCTCCACCTCGACGTCGCGGTCGACCAGCTCGTAGATGCGGTCCGACTTCGCCTCGACGCTCACGGGGCGGCTCCTTTCCTGTGGGTGAACGGCCGGCGGTGGCCGAACCTACCAGGCCGTAACGGTGCGCGCGGCTCAGGCCGCAGCGATGAAGCCGCGCGGCGTGACGAGCATGTTGAGGGTGCCGGAGGGCAGGG
>JACDAS010000251.1 GCA_013695295.1 Actinomycetota bacterium
GCCCGGCCAGCTCGAGGTGCCCGTCGCTCGAGGCGAGGTACGTCGCCGAGACGGCGCCGCCCAGCAAACCCGCCAGCTCGCGCGCAACGAGCTCCGCGGCACTGTTCGGGTGGAACGTGCGGGCCAGTCGGTGCGCCAGACCGAGCAGCGTGTCCCCGCCCGTGATCGCGCGCTCGAGCTCCCAGAGTCGGACGCCCTTGACGAAGTACGCGCTCGCGCCCGCCTTCATCATCGCGGCCACGATCTCGCGCTGGTCCGAGCCGGCGAATGCGACGACCCGGGCCGAGGGGAGGAGTCTGCGCAGGTCGCGCGTCGCCTCGACGCCGTCGAGCAGAGGCATGACGACACCCATCAGGATCACGTCCGGACGCACTTCGAGCGCCCGTGCGATCGCCTCGCTCCCGTTGGAGGCCTCGCCGACGATCTCGATCTCGTCATGTCCCTCGAGCATGGCGCGAACTACCTCGCGCGCCGCGGGGTCGTCGTCGCAGACGAGCAGTCGGATTGGGTTGACCATCCCCACTGCTCCTATCGGCAGGGTGCTCCTGCGCGGTGATCCACAATCCGGGGCATGCGTCTCAACGCCTTCCTGGCGCGCGCCGGCGTCTCGTCACGTCGTGGGGCCGACGACCTGATCAGGGCGGGAAGGGTGGCCGTGAACGGACGGGAGGGGGAGCTCGGCACGTTCGTCTCGCCCGGAGACGTCGTCTGCCTGGACGGGCGCGAGCTCTCGGCGCAGGAGCTCGCCTACGTGCTCCTGCACAAGCCCCCGGGGACGGTCACCACCGCGCGCGACCCGCAGGGGCGCCCGACGGTCGTCGAGCTGGTCGGCCACCGCGTTCGGGCGGTGCCGGTGGGCCGGCTCGACGTCAATACGACCGGCGCGCTCCTGCTCACGAACGACGGGCAGCTCGCGCACCGGCTCGCGCACCCGCGCTACGAGGTCGAGAAGACCTACGTGGCCGAGGTCGAGGGCGACCCGGCTCCCGCGACGCTGCGCCGGCTCGCGGCGGGCGTCGAGCTCGAGGACGGCCTGACCGCGCCGGCACGCACCCGCCGCCTGGCCGCCGAGAGAATCGAGCTCGTGCTCCACGAGGGCCGCAAGCACCAGGTGAAGCGGATGTGCGCCGCGGTCGGCCACCCGGTGCGACGCCTCGAGCGGAGCCGCTACGCCGGCCTCGGCCTCGATGGGCTCGCCGAGGGCGAGTGGCGGGAGCTCTCGGCCGACGAGGTGCGCGCCCTGCGCCGGCTCGTCGCGCTCGAGCGCTAGCGGTTACGCGGCACGAACCCCATCCGCTCGTACATCGCGGCGAGGGTCGGCGCGGAGGCCTCGCGGGCCTTGGCGGCGCCGACGGCGAGGAGCCGTGCCAGCTCCCCTTCGTCTCCGCGCAGCTCGTCGTAGCGACGTCGGATCGGGTCGAGCAGGGCGACGACCGCCTCAGCCACGTCGGCCTTGAAGCGCCCGTAGCCGCCGCCGTCGTAGCGGGCTTCGATCGCGGCGAAGGGCTCGCCCGTCGCCACCGACATGATCTCGATCAGATTCGAGACGCCCGGCTTCGCCTCGCGGTCGTGGACGACGTCGCTGCCCGAGTCGGTGACCGCGCTGCGGATCTTCTTCCGGACCGTGTCCGGCGGATCGGCGATCAGCACCGTGCCCTGTGGCGAGCCCCCCGTCGTCGACATCTTCTTGGCCGGGTCCTGCAGGTCCATGATCCGCGCCCCGATCTCGGGGAAGCGCGCCGCGGGGACGCGAAAGGTCTCGCCGAAGCGCGAGTTGAACCGCTCGGCAACGTCCCGGGCGAGCTCGAGGTGCTGGCGCTGGTCGTCGCCGATCGGGACGAGGTCGGTCTGGTAGAGCAGGATGTCGCCGGCCATCAGCACGGGGTAGCCGAAGAGGCCGGCCGAGACGAACTCCTGCGCGTCCCCCTTGTCCTTGAACTGGATCATCCGCCCGAGCTGCCCGAAGCTCGTGACGGAGGAGAGCAGCCAGGCCGCCTCCGCGTGGGCTCCGACGTGGCTCTGGAGGAAGACCGTCGAGCGCTCCGGGTCGAGGCCGGTCGCGAACAGCATCGCGGCGAGGTCGAGCGAGGTGCGCCGGAGCGCCTCGGGCTCGTAGTCGACCGTGATCGAATGCAGGTCGACGATGCAGAAGAACCCTTCACC
>JACDAS010000016.1 GCA_013695295.1 Actinomycetota bacterium
AAGGAGTTCCGCCATGTCTCGCGGTTTCCGTTCCAGAGCTCCTCGCTGCGGCGGATGAGCCGCGCCGCGGCGCCGGGGAGGGGTGGGTGAAACCTCTACCTCATCCCGTTGATACCCGGCGCTCGCCGCTTATCCATAACTCGCAATCGTGCGACCTTGCCGCTTTCCGTCCGCGCGTTGGGGAAGTTTTTAGACAACTGAGCCGACGTAGCCATTTTGTAGCCACGCGCCTTCGCGAGCTACAGTCCAGGGCTTCACCCTTGAACGAAAAACCCGCTGTTTCCAGCGGGTTTTAGAAGTGGGCGGTACTGGGCTCGAACCAGTGACCCCCAGCTTGTCGAGCTGGTGCTCTCCCAACTGAGCTAACCGCCCCGGTCCGGGCCAAGTCTAGCGAGCGCTCTCGGCCGCGGCGGCTACCGGCCGAGTGGCAGCTCCCAGGCGCCCCGGCCGTGGGTGGCGGCATAGAGCGTTCGCCCGCTGCGTGACAGGGTCAGGCCGAACACGGCGACCGGGGGCATGCCTCTGGCGGCCTCGGTCCACCGTGCCCCGCGCGGCGGCAGGCGTAGGACTCCGAAGTCGGTGGCGGCGTAGAGGTCGCCGGTCTTGGGATGGCGGACGAGGTCGGTGATCGGCTGGTCGCCGAGGTTGAAGCTGAGGTTCTTCCAGACGGCGCGGCCGGCGGCGCTGACCGTGACCTCGAAGACGTGGCCCGCCTCGTCGTCGAGGGTGTAGGCGTTGTAACCCGAGTAGGAGACCCAGGCGTGCCTGGGATTTTTCGGGTCGACCGAGATGCTGCTGACAAAGCGGCCCGGCGTCCCGGGGCGCCGTGGCTTCGTCGGACGGTCGATCCGCCGGAAGACGACGGCCTTCGCAGGAGCGTTCGCAGTCGCCGTGACGAACACGCGCCCGGTGAGCGTGGCCGCCCACAGCGTCCGGGCGTCCGAGGGCGCGCGCTCGACCGCGACGACGAATCGGCCGAAGCGGCCGTTGCCGAACGCGGGCCCGGTCAGATCGGCGCCGAGCGGGACCCAGTCCCCGCAGGCCGCGGAGATCACGAGCGCCGTGACCTCGTTGCAGCGGGCCTCGAGCACCGAGCGGGCTCCTCCGTTCTTCTTCGTCCGCCAGACATGCTGGAGCCCCACGAACATCGTCCCGGGCACGCGCGGGTCGACCGCAACCGGCATGTAGAAGCTCGTCGCCTCGCCGCTCGCACCCAGGGGGTAGTTGACGTAGTTCCAGCCCGCCGGGTCGGTGCCGCGGAAGTTGACGCTGATCGTCGAGCCGTAGTAGGTGTGAAACCGGATCCGGGGGTTGCTCGGGGAGATGCCGGACTGGCCGCCGTCGCCGGCCGCCGTCTGCCGCCAGCCCGTGCGCGGCGAGTACGCCCAGGTGCCGTTGTCCTGGGCGCCGGCGAGGATCTCGCCCTCGACGGGGCCGGTCGAGATGCTCTGGAGCTGGAGCGTCGGCAGGCCGACGTTGAGGCTGACGAGCCTCGACGGGACGCGCGAGAGCCAGCGGCTGCACCGCGAGAGCGACGGCGCGTCGAGGTCGCGGAAGCGACAGTTGGCCGAGGCGGTGACGTAGGTGCTGCTCGTCCGCACGAGGCCGCCGTCGGAGCCGAGGAACGCGATGTCGGGGTTGCCAGGCGAGAACACGATCACGTGCTGGTCCGGATGCATGACGACGGCGGGGGACTGGGCGTCTGCGCTCAGGTCGGTGAAGCGCACGCCCGCGTCGGTCGAGCGCACGATGGTGCGGCCGTTCGAGCCGCCCTGCCAGGCCTCCTCGTACTGGAACATCCCCCCGAGCCACACGGTGTTCGGCTCGCCCGGCGGGCTCGCGACGACGTTCGTGTACTCGCACTGCTCCTGGCAGTAGCGGTACGAGTCGTAGGCGCTGCCGCGGCTCAGCGGATTCGAGAGCCGCTTCCAGAGCCGATTCACGCCGCGCCGGGTCAGCTTCGGAGCTCGCACGTTCGCGTCGTCCAGGCGGAAGAGGTCGGCCACGCCGCGGCCGTTCGTGCCGAAGCTCGCCCCCGGGTCGCTGTCGCCGAGGTAGATCCGCGTGCGGGCGCCGAGGTCGGCGAGCGCGAACTGCACCCGCCCGAAGCTCTCGAAGCTCCGGTTCATCGTGCTGAACACGAGGTGGAAGCTGCCGTCGCGGTCGATGCGGCGGGAGAGCCGGTAGAGGCCGCGGCCGATCACGGATGCGTAGACGGTCGCGGGATCGTTCGGGTCGAGGGCGATCTGGTTGACGTCGCGCGTGACCCCGCCGAAGGGGGTCGGACCCTTGACCGTGAAGAGACGCTCGAAGCTCCGGCCCCCGTCGTTCGAGCGGTAGACACCCGCCGGCTGGGCGTCCGGCGGCACGCCGTGTCCACCGGCGACCGAGCTCGAGCCACGGAACGAGCTCGCCGTGGAGACGTAGATCGTGTCGGGGTTCCGAGGGTGGACGAGCACGCCCGAGACGGCCCGGTTCTCCGCGAAGCCGCTGCCCTCGAGGAGCTCCCACGTCGCGCCGCCGTCGGTCGACTTGAAGACACCGGTGCCGGCCTCCGAGTCGCCGGTCGCGCCGAGCTCGCCCGTCCCGGCATAGAGCGTGTTGCCCGTGCGGTCGTTGGGATCGAGCGTCAGCGTGCCGATCGCCGAGCTGGTCAGCCCCGTCGAGGCGGCGACCCAGCGGGGCGAGTCGGACAGGGCGTTCGCAGTCCGGTAGACGCCGCCGCCCGCCGCGCCGACCCAGAGCTTGCAGTCGCCGGTTCTGCACCGCCGGCCGATCGCCAGCGCCGTGATGCGCCCCGACACGGTCTCCGGGCGCGCCCGGTTTTGCGTGTGGCTCGAGGGCAGGGCCTGGTAGCGAGCCGCGCCGAGGGGGCGCCAGGAGCTCCGCCCGCCCTCGGCGTTCGTCACCGCGGCGAGCGGCAGGCGCGTGAAGGAGCTGCGCGCGACCTCGGCCTGTTCGTACTCGATCCGCGGGCGCGGGTAGGCGCGGAGCGCGGCGGCCGCCTCGAAGACGTCGAAGGGCGTCCGGATCGCCTCGTTTCGGCGCTCGGCGCCTCCCTGGCCCTCCGCGCGGCGCTGCTGCGGCGCTCCGCCGAAGAAGAAGCCGCTCGCTCCGCGCAGCGCGCGCGGAGGCTCTTCGTCCCCGTCGTCGCGCACGACGAGCACGGCGAGCACCGCCCCGAGCGCGGCCGCGCCCAAGAGCAGGGGAAGGATCACCCGCCATCGCCGCCTCATCGAGCCGGCTCAATCATCGCTCAGCGCGCGGGGCGGTTCCAGGGGAACCGACCCGGCTCAGCCCCCGCCGTCGCTGTAGTCGTCGCCGCCGTCGGCGGTCTCGCTCGTCGCGGTGCGCGCGCGCTCGGTGTCGGTCGCGATCGAGCCCGTGTGTGGCGGGCCTGTGATCCCCCGCGGCCGCGAGGTCGACGAGCCGGCGCCGCCGTCGTCGGAGCCGCAACCGGCCAGCCCGAGGGCGAGGCCCAGCACCCCGACCGCGCCCAGGGCGAGGACACGCCTGACTAGAAGATCTCGGGGCACCAGGGCTTTCGATTCGTGCGGAAGAGCGTGTCGGCACGGGCGACGGCTCCGGGGGTCAGCTCCTCCAGGCGCCCCGCCCGCTCGAGGTCGGCGAAGCCGAAGCCGCCGAGGTAGGCCGAGCCGAGCTCCGAGACGCCGAGGCGGAGCTCCGAATCGGCGTCGGTGCGGCGCGCCGACCCGTCCGCCAGCTCCCAGCGGCCCTCGTTCCAGGGGCAAAAGGAGTCGGAGACCTCGAGCACGAGGCGCCCCTCTCCCTGATAGCTGCGCGCGGAGAGGGCTGCGCCGACGTCCACGAGCCGCACCCAGAGCCCGTCGCTGAGCCGCAGTCGCATCCGGCGGGGCTCCGCGAGTAGGAGCTGCAGCGGGTGGTCGATGGGCAGGAGCTGCGCCTTGATCCAGGCGGTCCAGTCCATGTCGAGCAGGTAGCGCCAGATTTCACTCGTCGCGGCCGGCGAGGTTCCGAGCGCCTCGATCACCTGGATCGAGCTCACGGCGGAGGCGTCCTCCCACTTCGGGTGGTGCCGGTAGATGGCGTAGGCCGCCTCGCCGTCGTCGAGCTCGATCAGGACGCGGCGATGCGGGCCGCCCCCCTCGCGGCGGGCCTCCGGGTCGAGGAGGACCCGGACCTCCCACCAGTCGCGGCTGCGGCCGAGCATGCCGGGCGTCTCGGCGGCGACCCGGTCGTACACCGCCGGGAACCGCTCGAGTGCCTCGTCCCGCTCGACGAAACGGGCCTGCGCAACTCGAGCGTAGGGAGCGTGGAAGGCCGTCCGCTCGCGGGCGAGCTCGAGGTCGCCGCAGAGGGAGGCGACGCCGAAGCCGAACCGGCCGTAGATCGGCGCCTCGGAGGCCCAGAGGGCGGCGATCGGCTCGCCCCGCTCGCGCGCGTCGTCGAGTTGCGCGCGCATCAGGCGGGTCAGGACGCCGCGCCGGCGATGGGTCGGCTGGACGCCGACCACGGTGACGCCGTAGCAGGGCAGCGAGCCGCCGGGGACGGACATCGAGAAGACGAATGCCCCACCGCCGCCGACGACGGCCCCCTCCTCGAAGGCCGCATGCATGCGGTCGAGGGGCAGCACGCGCTGGAAGCGCTCCAGGCCCTCGGCATCCGGCTCGGCTCCGAAGAACTGCCAGATCGCGGAGAGCCCGGCTCCGTACTCCTCGACGTCCGCGCAGGGGCGGACCTCGATGCTCACCGGACGACCTCGAGCGGTGCGTACTCGAGCATCAGCCGCCGCTCGCCGCCGTCGCCGGCGAAGCGCACGGTCACGACGCCGCCGGGCTCCACCCGCGTCACAACGCCCTCGCCGAGCGTCCCGTGCCGCACCGAGTCTCCGGTCTCCAGGTCGGGAAGCGTCTCCTTCGGAGCGACGCCGGACGAGGCCGGGGCGCCGTAGCCGCCCCAGGAGGCGGGCCGCAGCCGGTCCCGCGCCACCTCGCCCGCGGGCAGCTCGTCGAGGAACCGCGAGGGCAGGTTGTAGCTGCGGTTGCCGTAGAGCGAGCGCGCCGAGGCGTGGGTGAACGTCAGGCGCTCGCGGGCGCGCGTCATCCCGACGTAGCAGAGTCGGCGCTCCTCCTCGAGTCCCCCCTCCTCGATCGACCTGGAGTGCGGGAAGATGCCCTCCTCCATGCCGATCATGGAGACCGAGCGAAACTCGAGCCCCTTCGCGTTGTGCAGGGTCATCAGCGTCACGAGGCTTTGCTCCGCGTCGATCGTGTCCTGGTCGGAGACGAGCGAGATCTCCTGGAGAAAGGCGGAGAGGCTCGCGTCCCCGGCGCTCGCGCCGTACTCCTGCGCCACGCCGACGAGCTCCTGCAGGTTCTCGATCCTGCCCTGCGCCTCGATCGTCCGCTCGGCCTCGAGGGTCGCGATGTAGCCGCTCCGGTCGAGCACCCGCTCGACGAGCTCCGAGACCTCGAGCTCGAGCGCGCCCGCCTGGAGCGACTGGAGCAGGGTGACGAGCCCGGCCACCGCCTTCAGCGGCGCGCCGCCGATCCCGGCCTCGTCCGCGCGGTCGAGCGCCTCCCAGAGGGAGATCCCCTGTGCGTCCGCGAAGGTCTGTAGCCGCGCGAGCGAGGCGTCGCCGATGCCCCGTCGCGGCCTGTTCGCGATCCGCCGCAGGTTGACGGCGTCGAAGGGGTTGTCGATCACCTGCAGGTAGGCGATGACGTCCTTCACCTCGGCGCGCTCGTAGAAGCGCGGCCCGCCGATCACCTGGTAGGGGATCTCGGAGCGAACCAGCACGTCCTCGAGCACCCGGGACTGGGCGTTCGTCCGGTAGAAGACCGCGATCTCGCTGCCCGCGAAGCCCTCGTCGACCAGGGAGGCGATCTCGGCGGCCACGTACCGCGCTTCGGAGTGCTCGTCCTCGACCTCGACCACCCGCACGGGGTCGCCGTCGCCGAGCTCCGACCAGAGATTCTTCTCCTTCCGCTCGCTGTTCTGCGAGATGACCCCGTTCGCGGCCCGGAGGATCATGTTCGTCGAGCGGTAGTTCTGCTCGAGGGCAATCGTCCGCGTCTCGCCGAAGTCGCGCTCGAACTCGAGGATGTTCCGGATGTCGGCGCCGCGGAAGGCGTAGATCGACTGGTCCGGGTCCCCTACGGCACAGACGTTGCGGTGCTTCGCAGCCAGAAGCTGGAGGAGCCGGTACTGGGCGTGGTTCGTGTCCTGGTACTCGTCGACGAGGACGTAGCGGAACGCCTTCTGCCAGCGCTCGAGCGCCTCGGGGAAGCGGTCGAGCACATCGACGGTCAGGTAGAGCATGTCGTCGAAGTCGACGGCGTTCGAGCCGAAGAGGCGGCGCTGATAGAGCTCGTACACGTCCGCGACGGTCTGGTCGTAGAAGGACGCCACCCGGCGGCGGTACTCCTCCGGCCCGATCAGCTGGTTCTTCGCCTTCGAGATCTGGGCGTGGATGCCGCGGGGAGCGAACCGCTTGGGATCTCGCTCGAGCTCCTCGAGGCACGCCTTGGTCAGGCGCACCTGGTCGGCCTGGTCGTAGATCGTGAAGTTCGAGCGGTAGCCGAGCCGGGGCGCCTCGCGGCGCAGGATCCGGCCGCAGGCGGCATGGAAGGTGAGGATCCAGATCGAGCGCGCCGTCGAGCCGAGCAGGTGCTCGAGCCGCTCGCGCATCTCGCCGGCGGCCTTGTTCGTGAAGGTGATCGCGAGGATCTCCTGGGGCTTGACGCCGCAGGCGCCGATCAGGTGGGCGACCCGATGGGTCAGGACGCGGGTCTTCCCGGAGCCCGCTCCGGCGATGACGAGGAGCGGCCCTTCGGTGGCGAGAACCGCCTCACGCTGGGCCTCGTTCAGGTCTGCGAGGTACTGCTCGGGGGAGGCGACCGCCATGCGTTCGATCGTACCGCCGCGGGGAGGCGGCGCCGGGGCCGCGGGACACGTCTCGCCGGCGCGGACCGGGCCTCGCGTCAAGCTTTGCCCCGGGGCGCTAACGCGCCCTACCCCCGTTTTTCAGGCTACTGCTCGTCGGCGCACACATGGGTCGCGAAACCGTGACGAAGCTGTGCCGATCGTTCCACCGATCCGCGCTCGGGATTTGCGCCTGAGCGCGTCGCGGTCGAGGATTCGCCCGTGGCCTCCCTCACGGAGCTGCAGGA
>JACDAS010000028.1 GCA_013695295.1 Actinomycetota bacterium
GAAGCTCTGCGTCGCGCCGCCGTCCCAGTCGACGGTCGTGAAGCGCTCGGGGTTTCGCTTCAGCGCCTTCACGTTCGGACAGTCGTCGCGATGGATCGTGATTCCCTTGCCGAGCGAGATGTAGCCGACGATCGCGTCGCCGGGCACGGGCGTGCAGCACTTGGCGAGCCGAACGAGGACGTCCTCGACTCCCTGCACGTTGATCCCGTAGGCGTCGCTCGCGGCGACGTGCCGCTCGCGGGGTGCCTTCGGGACGGCCTCCTCCTCCACGACCCCGGAGGTCTTCAGGCGCTCAAGCACCTTGTTCACGATCTGCGCCACCGGCAGCTTCCCCGAGCCGAGCGCGATGTAGAAGTCCTCGGCCTTCTTGAAGCCCGTCTCGCGGATCACCTGAGCGAGCACGGCCGAGCCGACGAGCTTGCGGTAGGGGAGATTCTGCTTCTTGAGCGCGGCCTCGAGCGCCTCGCGGCCCTTGTGCTCGGTCTCCTCACGTCGCTCGCGCGAGAAGAACTGCCGGATCTTGTTGCGTGCGCGCGATGAGGTCGCGAGCGACAGCCAATCCCGCGATGGGCCGCGGCCGCTCTTCGCGGTCAGGATCTCGACGAAGTCGCCGTTTCGCAGCCGGTAGTGGAGCGGCACCATGCGCCCGTTCGCCTTCGCGCCGACCGTCCGGTGCCCGACATCGGTGTGCACCGCGTAGGCGAAGTCGATCGGCGTCGCCCCGACGGGGAGGGTCTTGACCTCTCCCTTGGGGGTGAAGACGTAGACCTCCTCCTCGAAGAGATCCGTGCGGAAGGTCTTGATGAACTCACGCGGGTCGGACTCGTCTCGCTGCCAATCCATCACCTGGGTCACCCAGGCGAGCCATTCCGGATCCGGTTTCCCGCCCTTGTTGCCGCGCCGCTTGTAGGAGTACCAGTGCGCGGCGACCCCGAACTCCGCGGTGACGTGCATCTCGCGGGTGCGGACCTGGATCTCGAGCGGGCGGCCCTGAGGCCCGATCACCGTCGTGTGAAGCGCGCGGTACCGGTTGAACTTCGGCATCGCGATGTAGTCCTTGAACCGGCCCGGCATCGGCTTCCAGAGGGAATGGATCAGCCCGAGCGCGCCGTAGCAGTCGCGCGTTCCCTCCTCGCCCGAGCGCTCCACGATCACCCGCATCGCGGTCAGGTCGTAGATCTCGTTGAACTCCCGGCCCTTCTTCACCATCTTGTCGTAGATCGAATAGAAGTGCTTGGCGCGGCCCGAGATCTCGGCGGGGATGTCGACCTTGTCGAGCTCGCCCCGCAGGACGACCGAGGCCTCGCGGACGTGGCCCTCGCGGTCGGCCCGCCGCTCGGAGACCATGGCCTTGATCTCCTCGTACTTGCGCGGATGGAGCGTCTGGAAGGCGAGATCCTCGAGCTCCCACTTGAGCGCGTGGATGCCGAGCCTGTGTGCGAGCGGCGCGTAGACCTCGAGCGTCTCCTTGGCCTTCCGCACCTGGGTCTGCTTGCCCTGGTACTCGATCGTCCGCATGTTGTGGAGGCGGTCCGTGAGCTTGATCAGGATCACCCGCACGTCCTTCGCCATCGCCACGATCAGCTTCCGGTAGTTCTCGGCTTCGGCGTGCTCGCGGCTTTGGAACTGGATCCGGGTCAGCTTCGTGACTCCCTCGACGAGCTCGGCGATCTCCTCTCCGAACTCTTCGCGCACGTCCTCGATCGAGAGCCCCGTGTCCTCGACGACGTCGTGCAGGAGGGCGGCCGCGATCGTCTGCTCGTCCAGACGGAGCTGGGCGGCGATCTTCGCGGCGCCCCAGGGGTGGTGGATGAAGGCCTCGCCCGAGCGCCGCTCCTGGCCCTCGTGGGCCCGCGCAGCGTAGGCAAAGGCCCGTGCGAGGAGCTCGCGGTCGACATCCGGCTTGTACTCCTCGACGGCCGCGATCAGCTCGTCGACGAGATCCTGGTGGCGTTCCGATGTCTCGAGAACAGCCATACGAACAGTGTACTCAGGGGTCGGCGGGCTAAAGGATGCGGGGCCGACGCCGAGAACCCCAGGGGAGATGGCGTTCTCCCGCAGGCGACGCAAGGCGATCAGGCTCGCCAGGCTCCTCCTCTCGCTCGACGCCTGCGCGAGCCGCGGTCGCGTCCCGGGGCGGGTCGTGCGCGCGTCGTTCGGGCGCCTCTAGGCCGCCTCGGCCAGGGGCCTTGCCTCGAGTAGCTCGCGGAACCGCTCTGACTCGAGTAGGCTTCGCCAGCCGGGGTCCTGGTCGGTCACCCCGAGCTCCTCGAAGACGGCGCGAGCCTCGGCGCTCCACCCAGCAGCCCCGGCCCTGAACTCCTCCGCGAAGAGCGCCCGCAGCTCCTGGTAGCGCTCGGGCGTCTCGAAGATCCGCTTGACGACGAGCTGCGGCGACGACGTCCCGTTCCAGCGGTTCTCCTGGAGTCGGAAGGCGACGTCGTAGAGACCGCTCGCCCGATAGCGGTCGAGCTGCGTGCCGAGCCCGAACGCGATCGCGCTGCCTGCGTCGCGGCCGCGATCTCGGACCCGGAACCGCAAGTGCTTGCCCTCTCCCACCGTCGCCAGCTCGGAGAGCTCGCAGCCGGCAACCAGGAGGTTCACGGCCGGGTTGCCGAGGCCGAACGGCGCCAGCCGCGCGAGCTCCGCGCAGAGCCGGAGGGTGAGCTGCCTTCCCGGCACGATCGCGTCCACCGCCGTCAGGGGGCGAAGCTCGTCGTCCGCGAGGATCCCGTCGGCGTGGGCGGCGAAGGCCTCGGCGAACGCCTCGATCCTCGCCGGCTCGATCGAGAGCCCGGCTGCTGCCCGGTGGCCGCCGAAGCGCGCGAGGTGCGCCGCACAGGCCCCGAGCCCGGCGTGGAGGTCGAACGCCGGGATCGAGCGACCCGAGCCCTTCCACTCCCCCTCGGCGCCGGCGATCAAGACCACCGGTCGGTTGAAGCGCTCCACGAGCCTCGAGGCGACGATGCCGATCACGCCCTCGTGCCACCCCTCGCCCGCGAGGACGTAGGCGCGACGCCGCCGCCCCGCCTCGGGCCAGGAGGCAACCTGGGCGAGCGCCTCGCGCAAAATCCGCTCCTCCACCTGCTGGCGGTCGCGATTCAGCTCCTCGAGCGACGCGGCCAGGCGCTTCGCCTCCTCCGCGTCCTCGGTCAGCAGCAGCTCGAGCGCCTCGCCGGGGCGGCAGAGGCGGCCGGCGGCGTTGATCCGCGGGGCGAGGCGGAATCCGACCGACCCCTCGTCGACGGCCGCTGCGTCCACCCGCGCCGAGGCCATCAGCGCCCGCAGGCCGGGCTTCTGCGTCCGCGCAAGGGCGTGGAGACCCGCGATCGCGAGCGCCCGGTTCTCGTCCACGAGCGGCACGACGTCGGCGATGGTCGCCAGCGCGACGAGGTCGAGGTGCCGCTCCAGCAAGGGTGAGTCCGCGCCGAGCAGGGCCTCCGCGAGCTTGTAGACGACCCCGGTTCCGCAAAGCTCGGGGAACGGGTAGTCCGAGGGGCGCGTGGCGACGACCGGGCAGTCGGGGAGCCGCTCCGCGGGCCGGTGGTGGTCCGTGACGACGACGTCGAGCCCTGCCGCCCTGGCCTGCGCGACCTCCGCCACCGCCGTGATGCCGCAGTCGACCGTCAGGAGGAGGCCGCAGCCCTCGCGGGCGAGGCGCTCGACCGTCTCGGCCGCGATCCCGTAGCCCTCCTCGAAGCGGCTGGGGAGGTGCCACTCGACGTCCGCGCCGAGCTCCCGCAGAACATGGACTGCGAGCGTCGTCGCGCAGATCCCGTCGACATCGTAGTCGCCGTGGACGCAGATCCGGCGCCCACCGGCGATCGCGGAGCGGATCGCAGCGCAGGCCTCGGCCATCGCCCCGAGCCGGAAGGGGTCGTGCCCCGGCAGCTCCCCGGCGAGGAACGCGCGGGCCGCTTCGGGCTCGCAGTGCCCGCGCCGCGCGAGGACCCTGGCCGTCGTCTCGCTGACGCCGAGCTCGGCTGCGAGCGACGCGGCGGCGGCGGGCGGGCACGGGCGGAGCGTCCAGGTCATCTCGACCATCCACGTCCAAGGTACGGTCGGCCCCGGACAGATCCACCCGCGGCAGGGGTGCGCGCACCAGAGCGCGAATGCCGGTCAAGCGACGGAAGGAGTCTCGACGTGCCCCAGTTCTCGGTCAACCCGAACAGGCTCGACCCGTACAAGAGCTTCAAGTTCCGGATCAAGTGGGACGGGCGCTACGTCGCCGGGGTGAGCACGATGAGCGCGCTCCTCCGGACGACGCAGGTCGTGAGCCACAGGGACGGCTCGGACCCGAGCTCGAGCCGCAAGGCCCCCGGACAAACGGAGTTCGCTCCGATCGTCCTCGAGCGCGGCCTGACCCACGACGCCGAGTTCGAGCACTGGGCCGACAGGGTGTGGCACCTCGGCGCCCCCGCGGGGGCCGAGTCCTCCCTGAAGGACTTCCGCAAGGACGTCGTGATCGAGGTCTACAACGAGGCCGGACAGCTCGTGCTCGCCTACAAGGTCTACCGCTGCTGGGTCTCCGAGTACCAGGCGCTACCCGACCTCGATGCGGACGGGAACGCGGTCGCACTCGAGTCGATCACGCTGCAGCACGAGGGCTGGGAGCGAGATCGGAGCATCCCCGAGCCCGTCGAGCCCTCACTCGCGGCCGAGGGCCAGGGCTAGGCGGAGGGCGGCCCGTGCTGGCCGCGCAGCGACTCCCAGATCACCTTCGTCCAGAGCACGCCGAGCCCCACTGTCGCGCCGAAGGTGACGACGATCACCGGCGCGAGCACCGCAGCCCGCGCGAACGACATGTCGAAGACGAGGGCTGCGACGGCGGTCACCAGCGCGCAGGCGACAGCCGAGCCGATCAGGAGTCGGAGATTCATCGAAACCGAGTCTAGCCGCGGGTTTGCTGGCCGAAAGACGCTGGTATCCTCGCCGCACCCGTGATCGACGCGAACTACACCTCCGGCGATGACTACGTCGTGGAGTTCCTCGGGTATCGCTTCAGCTTCAACGCGTTCGACTTCGAGCAGCGTGTGACCGCCTCCGCGGTGAAGCTCGGCCTGCTGGAGGCGAACGAGCTGGACGAGGACGAGACCGGAGACCTCGTCGAGCTTGCCGCGCGCGGCCGGATCGACGATGCGCGAAGCTCGCTCGGGCGCTACCTCGTCCGCCACTGGGAGCGGATCGCGCTCCTCGAGGGCGAATCGCTCGTCTACTGGCTCCGCAAGCTGATCTTCCGGGGTGCCTGGCTCGACCATCGCGTCAAGGAGGGCCTGCTCGAGGTCGCCTGGGACGAGGACGAGGCCGAGTTCGCCTACCGCGACCCCCGTGGGGGCCGGGCCCTGCTCGAGCTCGCACCCGTCCCGAGCTGGCACGACCTGCAGTTCAAGCGCTAGCTCGAGGTTCGATCCGGCAGGCGGAACCCGAGCCGGTGCGGCGGTTCCTCCGGTCCGATCCTGATCTGCGCGATCGAGCCGACCGGCACGATCACTGCGCGGGCCTCGCCGTCCTCGGGATGCGGTCTCAGCGTGACGAACCCGAAGCCGGGCTCCGCCGTGATCGAGATGAGGTGGAAGAGCGTCCCGTCCGCGAGCTCGACGGAGACCGCGGCTCCTTCGCCTTCCTGCTCGACCTGCCGGTGGAGGTTCCGGACGAGCTCGTCGAGCGGCGCACCCGGGCCGGGTAGCCAGGGCGAAATCATCTAGAACAGGGCGCTCGCCCCGGCGGGCGGAGCGGCGCCGACGTGGACCCGGCCGAGCCGCGTCAGCACCCGGCCGCGCGGGGTCCGTTGGATGAACCCGAGCTGGAGCAGGTAGGGCTCGTAGACGTCCTCGATCGTGTCCGGCTGCTCGCCGAGTGAGACCGCAAGGGTCGAGAGACCGACCGGACCTCCGTCGAATCGCCAGGCGATCGCCCCGAGCAGCTCGCGATCCGTGCGCTCCAGGCCCTGCTCGTCGATCTCCAGCAGCTCGAGCGCCTCCCGCGCGATCGGGATCGAGACCGAGCCCTCGTGCCGTACCTCCGCCACGTCGCGCACGCGCCGCAGGATCCGGTTCGCGACTCGCGGCGTCCCGCGTGAGCGCCGGGCGATCTCGCCGGCGGCCTCGGGGTCGATGTCGACGCCGAGGATCCGCGCCGCCCGGAGGACGATCTTCGCCAGCTCGGCGAGCTCGTAGTACCCCAGCCGAAAGGTCATGCCGAAGCGGTCCCGCAGCGGCGTCGTGAGCAGCCCGGTGCGCGTGGTCGCCCCGACGAGCGTGAAGGGCGGCAGGTCGAGCGTCAGCGTCCGCGCGGCGGCACCCTGGCCGACGATGATGTCGAGCCGGAAGTCCTCGAGCGCCGGATAGAGCACCTCCTCCACGGCCGGATTCAGGCGGTGGATCTCGTCGATGAAGAGGACGTCTCGCGCCTCGAGGGTGGTCAGGATCGCGGCGAGATCGCCCTTCCGCTCGAGCGACGGGCCCGCGATCGTGCGAATCCCGCTGCCGAGCTCCTCCCGGATGATGTGGGCGAGGCTCGTCTTGCCGAGGCCCGGCGGGCCGACGAGCAGGACGTGGTCGAGGGCCTCTTCGCGCGAGCGTGCGGCCTGCAGGGCGACCGAGAGCTGCTCCTTCGTCCGCTCCTGGCCGACGAACTCGTCCAGGCGCCGCGGCCGCAGCGAGTAGTCGAGCTCGTGCTCGTCGTCCTGGAGTGCCGGGGCGAGGAACTGGCTCATGCGGCGGCCCTGAGCGCCTGGCGCACGCGCTCCTCCGGGGCCAGCTCCGGGTCGGTGGCCGCGAGCGCCCGCTCAGCCTCGGAGACCGTGTAGCCAAGCTCGACGAGGGCCTCACGGGCAACGAAGTGCGGTGCGGCGCGGGCGGCGGGGGCCGCCGCGGACTCGCTCGAGCCGAGCTTCTCCTTCAGCTCGAGCACGACCCGCTCAGCAGTCTTCCGACCGATGCCCGGGATCGCCTGGAAGCGGGCGGTGTCCTCGAGCACGATCGCGCGTCGCAGGTCCGACGCGCTCGAGCCCGAGACGATCGCGAGCGCCACCTTCGGGCCGACGCCGGACACGGAGAGCAGCTGCTCGAAGAGCTCGCGCTCGGCAGGCTCGCCGAAGCCGTAGAGCTGAAGCGCGTCCTCGCGGACGTGCAGATACGTGTCGAGCTCGACTTCGCCTGCGCCGTCCGCCTTGGCAAGCGCGGTCGGGGTTGCCTGGACGAGATAGCCGACGCCGCCGACGTCGAGCACGAGCCCGTCGGGGCGGCGCGCGACCGGCCGCCCTCGGAGCCGGGCGATCATCCGGCCAGCCTGAGGAGCGGCGGGGCGCCCGCGTGGCAGATTGCCACGGCGAGGGCGTCGGCGGCGTGGTTCGACGTCGGCGCGTCGGACATCGAGAGGATCGCCCGCACCATGCGCTCCACCTGCTCCTTGTCGGCCCGGCCGTAGCCGCAGACGGCCTGCTTCACCCGGGCGGGTGCGTACTCGGTGCACCCGATTCCCGCGGCTGCCGCGGCCACGAGCACGGCGCCCCGGGCCTGCCCGACGGAGAGCGCGGTCCGGGCATCGAGGCCGACGAACGACTCCTCGAGCGCGACGGCATCCGGCACGTGCAGGGCAATGAGCCCGCTGACGCCGTCGAAGATGGTCTTCAGCCGGAGCTCGGGACGCTCGCCGGCGGGCGTCCGCCAGCAGCCGTGTTCCACCTCTCGGAGGCGCCCGTCGCTCTCGTGGACGATGCCGTACCCGCAGGCGGCCGTCCCGGGGTCGATGCCGAGGACCCTCACAAGGAGAGGTTAGGCGGGGGTCCGGACGTTCCTGCCGGGGGTCAGCCGAAGGGGCGGTAGGCGATCTCGCCGGCGGCGATCGCGCGGTTCAACTCGAGCAGCCGCCGGTTGGTCTCGTCGGCATCGTGCGCGACCTTGCTGGGCCAACCGTAGGCCGCGGCGACCGCCTCGTCGAGCCCTCGGTGGAGGTCGCGCAGGTCGGTCCACGCCCCCTCGTCCAGCTGGTTGTAGAGCTTGGTCAGGCCGATGTCCCGGTCGAGACAGATCTCGCTGCGGCGCGCGTAGAGCCGCTCCGCGACCTCGCCCACCGCGTTCAGTGGCCCGAGCGGCCACGGGAAGGTTCCGAACGCCGAAGTTGGCGTGTATCTGATGTCTGTCCGAATCGTGGAGGACTGCCGCCACGCCCAGGCGAGATGAGCAGCGGAGGACAGCACACCAACTGCGGCAGTGTCTGCGAAGGCGAAGGCGATCGTGGCATCGCTCGACATCACGTGCGGCCTCACCCAGACGTAGTGCAGCCGCACCCCGTGACGCGTACCAGCGATGTACCGGGGCAAGGGAGCCAGCGCGGCCCGCATTGCCGGACGCGGATTCCAGAACAGCCACCACCTCCGCATCTGGGCCGCATCGTGCATGCGGCCAGGACGGACCCTCTCTCGAACGATCTCCATGGCCGCTGGGAACTGATCGGCCCTTTCGAGCGACATCTCACCAAAGTCGATGACCCACCGACTCGGGGTCTGATCGGGTCTGTGGGCGATGTCCTGGCTCGTCAGGTACGGCCGGACAACACTGGAGTAGTCCGCGTCCGGACGCTCGAGAAGATCCGCAGCCTCATCGACGCCGATGATGAATCCGGCACTCCTTGGAATGGGGCCCTGGAACGCATGTCCACGATTCCGAACGAGCTGCTCCGGGGTTCGATCATCCTCGTTCTGTTCACGAAGGGACGATGTGATGGCCGAGACATCAATCCCGTCCAGCCTTACGATCTCGGGCGGCACATCGGGCCGACGAACCCAGTTCACAATGCTGACGTTCACCACGGCCTCACCTGGCCACGGCTGCTTCGAGACCGCGTTTGTGATGACGCCTCCGCTCTCCACGATGTAGTCGAGGCTCGCGCTGCGCGCCCGGTTCTGGCTGATGGAGTTCGTCCCGACGAGACCGGCACGGGCTCCGTCCGCGAGCCGGTCGTTCGCTCTGCGGAACCAGTAGACGCAGTAGTCCTTGACCCCGACGCCGAACTCGCGCTTGAGCCACTCGACGTAGTCGTCGCCGAGGATCCGCCTCAGATGCCGGTCGCCGTGGAAAGGCGGGTTGCCGATGATCGCGTCGGGGCGCGGCCACTCGATCCGAAGCGCATCCGCCACCTGGATCCCCGAGAGATCGGCGAGCGGCAGCGTTACCTCGCTGAGGTCGAGCTCGTCGACGGCGAGCTTGTGGCCCATCCACAGCGTCACGCGAGCGAGCGAGACCGCGAACCCGTCGATCTCGATGCCGCGGATATTCCCGAGGGGAAAGTGGACGCTCAGGGATCCCTGCTCCTTCATGCCCGCTTGCCTTCGCAGCTCGGACTCCCGCTCGGCGAGCCGTCGCTCGAGCCGGCGGAGCTCGCGGTAGGCGACGTAGAGGAAGTTTCCGGAGCCGCAGGCCGGATCGAGCACCACGTAGTTCAGCAGGTCGTTCTGCGCCGCGACCGCCTGCGCGTGGGTCGAGAGATTCTCGATCCGCTCGCGCCAGGGCTCGACGATCGTCGGCTTGGACCACCTTCTGGATGTCCGCCTCGTGCGTGTAGTGCGCCCCGAGCGTCCACTGCTTGTCGTGGCCGAGGCCGCCTTCCAGCAGCGAGCCGAAGATCGAGGGCTCGACCAGACGCCAGCTGAATCCCGCCGCGGCGCGGAGCTGCTCGAGCTCCGGCACCGTCAGGTCGACCCGGGCCGGCGTCGCGAAGAGGGTGCCGTTCGCATAGCGGACACCCGCGTAGAGGCCGCGGGTCGGACGCTCGGGCGAGGGGTCGTCGAGCCAGCCGAAGAGCCCACCGAGGTCGTCGGCGCTCGACCGGTGCGGGTTCGCGATCAAGTCGTCGAGCACGCGCGTGAACGCGTGCTCCGGGAGCTGCCCCAAATCCTCGGCGAAGAGACACCAGACGGACTGGAGGACGAGGTCCCGCAACTCATCCGGACCCGCTGCCCTGCGCTCCTTCAGCTGCTCGTACAGGTCGATGATGTGGACGACTGCCTCCCTCGTCAGCGCCGCCTGGCCGCCGGCGAAGACGGGCTCTCGCCCGGCGAGGAAGAGCAGCGCGTCGTACTGGTCCGGCAGGTCGACGAGATCGAGCACGACCCGCGGCTGCTTCGGGAAGAGCCCGGGCTCCCAGATCTCGAGTCGACGAAAACCACAGATGACGACGAAGCGTGGAGCCGGGACGCCCTTCGCAGGGTCGGCAGCGTCACGCCAGTAGGCCATTGCCTGCTCGCGGTGCTTCGCGAGCTTTCCCGCCGCCCCTGGCGCCTTCATCTCGATCAGGCAAACGCGGGGCCAGATGAGGTCGAGGAAGCGGCCGGCCTGCGCGTGTTCGAAGTGCGCGACCTCGCTGCGGACCGTGCCGTAGCACGCGAACAGCCCGTCGAGGAAGGTCTGCGCTCCGCCGCGCTCGGATCCCTCGTAGACGCTCCACCGCGCGGCGAAGGCCGTCAGCCGCGCCCTGATCTCCTCGCCGGAGAGCGCCAACGCGCTACAGCGTCAGCTGCTCCTTCGGAACCGCGAAGTACGTCTGCTGCATCACGCGCCGTTGAAGGTCGTCGAGCCCCCGTTCAAGCTCCTCGAGCGCCTCGACGAGATGAGGCGCAGCGGCCTGACGCGAGAGGAGCTTGGCCGCGCGCTCTGCACGCTCGCGTGCTTCGGAGACGTAGAGCAGCGCCTTCTCGACCTCGGCGAAGTGCCTCTCGTTCACGGATCCGATCGTACGCGTTGGGTCAGACGACCTCTGTTCCGGCATCGGGTCGCGGCCGCTACGAGGCGACCGCCTCCAGCACGCGCTCCGGAATGTCGAAGTTCGCGTAGACCTCCTGCACGTCGTCGTTCTCCTCGAGCAGGTCGACGAGGCGCAGGATCTTCTTCGCGGCGCCCTCGTCCTCGAGCGAGACCGTTGTCTTCGGCACCATCGTCAGCT
>JACDAS010000058.1 GCA_013695295.1 Actinomycetota bacterium
CGCTCACGTTTCCGGTCACCCTCTCGATCCTGCTCTTGACCGGCGCCGCTCTCGGCGGCTTCGGCTCGCTGACCGGCATGGTGTTCGGCGCGCTCTTCATCCAGTTCGCGCCGAGCGCGGCCGAGGATCACCTCTCCAAGCAGGCACCGGCGCTGATGTACGGGCTGATCCTGCTGGCCGTGCTCTTCCTGATGCCCGGAGGCGCCGCCGGACTGCTCCGGACGGTACTTTCTCTCTTGAAGCGCACGCTCGCGCGAGTGTACAGTCGTGGCGAAGTCGCGACCTCAACAAGGAGAGGGACATGAAGAAATCCCTGCTGCTGGCGCTCGGCATCCTCTGCTCGCTTGCCGTCGGCCTGACAGGAGCGCTCGGCGGCAGCCAGGCCATACCCGGCGTCACCGCCAAGACGATCACGATCGGCGGGACGTTCCCGCTCACGGGCGCCGCATCGAGCTACGCGCCGATCCCCCGCGGCATGGCTGCCTACTTCAGCTATGTCAACTCCCGCAAGGGCGCGGACAAGAAGCGCGGCGTCGGCGGCCGCCAGATCATCTGGAAGTACTACGACGACGCCTACAACCCCGCCCAGACGGTGCAGCAGACGCGCCGCCTCGTCGAGGAGGACAAGGTCTTCGCGCTCGTCGGCGGCCTCGGCACCGAGCCGCAGCAGCCGATCCGCGACTACACGAACGGCAAGAAGGTGCCGCAGCTCTACGTCTCGACCGGCGCGACGCTCTTCGGCGTCGAGCAGAAGAAGTACCCGTGGACGATCGGCTGGCAGCCCGACTATCAGGCCGAGGCGGCGATCTACGGCCGGCAGATCGCCCAGAACGATCCGAACGCGAAGATCGCGATCATCTTCCAGAACGACGACTACGGGAAGGACTACATCGCGGGGTTCGAGGCGGGGCTCGGCTCGAAGAAGAGCCAGATCGTCGCAACGCGCGGGTTCAACGTCACCGACCCCTCGGTTGCCTCCCAGCTCACCGACCTCCGGCGCTCGGGCGCGAATACGCTGATGATCTTCGCCACCCCGGCGAAGACGATCCAGACCTACGCCACGCTCCCGCGCCTCGGCTGGAAGCCCGAGAACATCTACCTCAACTCGGTCTCGGCGACGGACACGTTCATGGGCACGGCCGTCCGGCTGGGCGGTGCGGCGACGGTCAACGGCTCGATCAGCGTCCAGTACCTGAAGGACCCGGCGGCCCCGGAGTGGGACAACGACGCGGGGATGAAGCTGTACCGGACGATCATGGCCAAGTACCTCCCGGACTCCGATCAGAAGAACGGCCTCTTCCTCTACGGGATGGCGAAGGGATACACCTTCGTGCAGGCCCTCTACGCCGCGGGGAAGAACCCGACCCGCGCCAGCCTGATGGCAGCCGTTCGCAAGATGAACGACAAGTCGAACCCCTTCGCGCTGCCGGGCGTGGTCACGAAGACGACGGGCTCCGACCCGTTCCCGATCTCGCAGGTGCGGCTGATCCGCTACACGGACGGCACCTGGCGCGGCATCGGCCCGCTGGTCAACGGCCGCGGGAAGTAAACGGCCGGGGCGACGAAGACCGAAGACGGGGTCGGCACGACCGGCCCCGTCTTCGACCTCACGGCCGAGCAGGAGCTGATCCGTGCCTCGGCGCGTGAGTTCTGCGACCGCGAGGTGGCTCCGCACGCGAGGACGTGGGATCGCGAGGAGACGATGGACCGTTCGATCGTCGGCAAGCTCGCCGACGCGGGGTACCTCGGCGCCGTCCTGCCCTCCGAGCACGGCGGCACCGGGCTCGACGCGATCTCGTACTCGCTGATCGCGGAAGAGCTCGGCCGCGCCGACTCGAGCGTGCGCGGGATCGTCTCGGTCAGCAACGGCCTCGTGGGCAAGACGCTCGTCAAGTGGGGAACGGTGGAGCAGCAGGCCGAGCGGCTGCCGGCGCTCTGCGCCGGGGAGGCGCTCGGCTGCTACGCCCTGACCGAGCCGGGCTCGGGCTCGGATCCCGCCAGCCTCGTCACGCGCGCGGAGCGAGCGGGCGCCGACTGGTCGATCGGCGGCTCGAAGCTCTTCATCACGCTCGGGACCTGGGCCGCGTTCGCGCTCGTGTTTGCGCGCACAGGCGGCGATGGCGCGCGCGGAATCACCTGCTTCCTCGTCCCGACGGACGCGCCGGGCTTCTCCGCGGCGCCGGTCAAGGGCAAGCTCGGACTGCGCGCACAGGACACCGGCGAGCTCTTCCTCGACGGCGTGCGCGTCCCCGACGCGGCACGGCTCGGAGCCGAGGGCGAGGGGTTCAAGGTGGCGATGTCGGCGCTCGACGCCGGCCGTGTCTCCCTCGCTGCGGGGTGCGTGGGGATCGCGCAGGGCTGTCTGGATGCCTGCGTCGACTACGCCCGCGAGCGGCGCCAGTTCGGTAGGGCGATCGGCTCCTTCCAGCTGGTGCAGGAGCTGCTGGCCGACATCGCGGTCGAGACCGATGCGGCACGCCTGCTGACCTGGCGGGCCGCGGCGCTTGCCGACGCGGGCCGGCCGTACACGCTCGAGGCCTCGGTCGCGAAGTACTACGCCAGCGAGGCCTCGGTCCGGGCCTCGAACGCGGCGGTCCAGATTCATGGCGGCTACGGCTACGTCGACGAGTATCCGGTGGGCAAGTACCTGCGAGACGCGCGCGTGACGACCCTCTACGAGGGCACGAGCCAGATCCAGAAGCTGATCGTCGGCAGGGCCCTGACCGGCGAGAGCGCGTTCGTCTAGCCTCCTCGGGGACTCCTCTGACACTCCTCCGAGGTACCTCCGAGGTACCTCCGGGATGCGAGACTTGGCGTAGACACCGAAGCGAGGAGGAGCGATGCCTGAAGCAGTGATCGTCGGCGCGGCCCGGACGCCGATCGGACGGGCCCGGAAGGGGTCGCTCGTCGACGCGCGCCCGGACGACCTGGTCGCCTTCGCGATCAGGGCTGCGCTCGACCAGGTGCCCGCGCTCGATGGGGGCGAGATCGGCGACGTGATCGTCGGCTGCGGCTTCCCCGAGCAGAAGCAGGGCATGAACCTCGGCCGCCGCGCCGCGCTCCTCGCCGGCCTGCCCGAGCAGGTTCCCGGTACGACCGTCAACCGCTTCTGCGCCTCCAGCCTCCAGTCGATCCGGATGGCCTTCCACGCGATCCGGGCAGGGGAGGGCACGGCGTACGTTGCCGCGGGGGTCGAGTCGATCTCGCAGGTCGACGGCTACCCCAAGTCGGAGGACGAGCTGCACCCGAAGCTCTTCGGGGACTCGGCCGAGATCGCGAACGTCTACATCCCGATGGGCCTGACCGCGGAGAACGTCGCCGAGCGCTGGAACGTTTCCCGCGAGGAGATGGATCGCTTCGCGCAGCGTTCGCAGGAGCGCGCGTCGGTCGCGCGCGAGGACGGCTTCTTCGATCGTGAGATCACCCCCTTCCCGGGGCCGGACGGGGTCTCGAAGGACGATGGCCCACGGCCCGACTCGACGCTCGAGAAGCTCGCCCAGCTCGAGCCGGCCTTCCTTCCCGGCGGCAAGGTGACCGCCGGGAACGCGTGCCCGCTGAACGACGGGGCCGCCGCCGTGATCGTCATGAGCGACGAGCGGGCCCGCGAGCTCGGCCTGCGGCCGCGGGCCCGGATCCTCGCCTCGTCGGTCTCCGGGGTCGAGCCCGAGATCATGGGCGTCGGGCCGATCGGCGCGATCCGGATGGTGCTCGAGCGGACGGGCATGACGATCGACGATGTCGACGTGATGGAGCTGAACGAGGCCTTCGCAGCCCAGGTGTTGCCCGTCTGCCGTGAGGTCGGGATCGACCCGTTCGGCGAGAAGGTGAATCCCCACGGCGGCGCGATCGCGCTCGGCCACCCCTACGGGATGACCGGCGCCCGGATCATGTGCACGCTGCTGAACGACCTGGAGTCGCTCGACGGCACGATCGGGCTCGAGACGATGTGCGTCGGCGGCGGGCAGGGGATGGCGATGCTCGTCGAGCGACTCTAGATCCGGCCTCTGATGCGCGTTGCGATCCCGGGCGGGGAGCTTCACGTCGAGGAGCGTGGCGAGGGCTTTCCGCTCCTGCTCGTCCAGGGCCTCGGCTACGCCGTCTGGGCGTGGCGCTTCCAGCTCGAGGGTCTCGGGGAGCGACTGCATGTAGTCGCCTTCGACAACCGGGGCACGGGGCGCTCCTTCAAGCCGCCGGGGCCGTACTCGATCGAGCAGCTCGCCGACGAGGCGGCCGCACTGCTCGACGCGCTCGGGATCGAGCGCGCGCATGTGCTCGGCCACTCGATGGGCGGCTACATCTCCCAGACGCTCGCGCTGCGCCGAGCCGGACCTCGTGCGCTCACTCGTCCTCTCCGGGACGGGCCCGGGAGCGCCGACGCACGAGCCGATCCCCGGCGACACCCTGCGGCAGTGGCTCGCGCACGCGAACCTGCCGCCCGAGGACTACGTCCGGCGCACGATGCACCTCTCGTTCGCCAGGGACTGGCCGGAGGCGAACGCCGTGCTCTGGGAGGAGCTGATCCGCGCGCGACTGGAGTTCCCGACCCCGCCGGAGGCCTGGCGCGCCCAGTTCGACGCCTGCGTCCGCTTCGTCGAGGAGGGCTCCGAGATCGAGCGGATCTCTGTGCCGACACTCGTCCTCCACGGCGACGACGATTGCGTCGTGCCTGTCTCGAACGGCCGGGCGCTCGCCCGGAGGATTCCCGGGGCCGAGCTCGTCGAGCGCCCCGGCCACGGCCACAATCTGATGCTCGAGGACGCCGAGACCTTCAACCGGCTCGTCCTCCGGTTTCTCGAGCAGGTTGGCGAGGACTAGAAGCTCAATTTGAGATCTCGACCGGGACCAGTTCTCTGAACTCGACTGACGCAACCGCCGTCTTGCGAGCTCTGGCCCGGCGTCTTGCAGACTCGTACATTGCACACACCAGCCCCCGCGCCATTCTGCTTGTCGGGTCAGCGGCCACCGGTGGTGCCGATGAGTACTCCGACCTGGACCTGCTCGTCTATCACGACCAGGTGCCACCGGAGCGGGCAGTGGCCGAAACACCGCGCGAACTTGGGACCGAGCGCTACTCGGGGACACCGTGGTCAGATGACAGCGGTGAGCCCGACGAGCGCGGGTACAGCGAGCGGTACTGCCTCGGCGGCATCGAGTGCCAGGTTGGGCATATGTCAGTCGGCGCATTCGAGCGGGAGATCACCAGGCTGGTCGTTGACCACGAGTTCACCGAGGAGCTGCTCAAGATCATGAGCGGCCTCCACGAAGGGCTGCCGCTCTTCGGCGAGGAGCCGATCGAGCGGTGGCGGCGGAACGCCGGCTACACGGAGGAGCTGCGGCGGAAAACGATCGAGAAGCGCTGGACGCTCTTTCCCTGGTGGTATTTCCAGGAGAGACTCCGGTCGAGGGACGCGACCGTCTGGCGCTACGACGTGCTCGTCCAGTCTGCCTACAGCCTCGTTGGAGTCTTGGCGGCTCTCAATCGCCTCTACTTCTCCACATTGGAGTTCAAGCGGGCGAGCAGGCTCCTTTCTCGGCTAGAGGTCGCTCCACCGGACTTCGCTGGACGGCTCACTTCACTCTTCGAGTCCGACGAGCAACGCTCCACGGCAGAGCTAGAGCGTCTCGTTGGCGAGACACAAGCGCTTGTCGCCGAACGCTTTCCGGAGATCGATCTCGCGCTTCAGTGGGGCGGGAAGCCAACGCCGCCCGGGGAGCGGGAGTCGCCGTGGACCCTGCATCAAACGCAGCGGGTCGCCCGGAAGTCTTGAACGTCACGTCGAGGCCTTGCGCACATATAAGACGTTCTCATTCGGAGAAGCTCTGATCGAGCCTGTTGAACCATCAGAGCGCTGACGTCACTCAGCAGAGCCGCGTGAATCGGGTATGTAGCCGGGGCGGCCTGGACCTTCTTGGTCGCGTCGTCCACGGCCGCGATCATGTCCTTCGCCGCGACGAGAGAGCCGTCCGGGAACTGGAACTGGGGATCGATGGGACCCAGGTCACTTGCTGGTCCCATGAGAATCCAGTGGGCTCCGAGAGCGAGCAGAGTGCCTGCGCTCTTGGCCACGTCCGGAACGATGACTGTCAATTCCTTGCAACGTGCTTGCGCGGCTCGAACGAGACGGACAGCGGTCTCTCCATCGCCGCCTGGAGTCGCGAGGATCAGATGGACATCGCGGTCGGTGCGGTTGTCGTAAATCAGCTCCTCGAATGGCGTGACGCTGTAGGGGAATATCGCGTCGATCATCACGATCAGCCGGCAGTTGTAGAGGGACTCATAGTCCGCGATCAGTTGTTGCCTCTCATAGCGATCTGCCTGCTGGGCGTGGAAGAGCGGCGACTGGCGCGGTAGGCCGAACGCAGGATTCGCGGCCATGTATGTGCCCGGAGGATCTAGCGGCTTGTGAATGAGTGAGGGAAGCCGACCGGCCGTCCCTTACGGGCTTCCTTCGCGGAGTCTCGAGCGTCGATTGCCTCAGCAATCTTTTCCGCCCAGCCTGATGCTGCCTGCTTTCCCCGCGGAGTCTTTAGGGGAGATTGGGGCAGGTTGGGAGGTCGCCGGGGACGCTGACGAGCCATACCTAAACTATAGGCGATGAACCTGACCGGCCTACGTATAAGAATTCCTAATGTAGGCGCTACTTCCAGAAGGCGGCGTAGTACGCCTGGCCGCCGTACTCGTAGCCGGTCACGGCCCGCGTCAGGCGGCCTTGCCCGAGCTGGCTGTTGAACTCGGCCTGGTACTGCGAGCCCGTCAGGTTGTGGCGCGCGTACGGCCAACCGGCCGCCGCCGAGTGCCAGATCGCGGTGAACCGGATCTGGCCCGCCTCGGTGAAGCCGTTGACGTACACGAGTTTGCGTCCCGCGGCGGCGTTCTCGTTGAACGCCGTCTGGTACTGGGCCGAGGTGAGGCCGCTCAGGGTGAAGTAGCTCCCCGCGCTCTTCTTTTCGTAGAGCGCGGTGTAGCGGCGATCGCCGCCCACCGAGGCCACGGAGATGATCACGGGGCGCCAGCCCTCGGCCGTCCGCTGGTTGAAGAGCGCCTGGTGGTCGGCGCCCGTCCGGCCGTGGTAGGCGAGCCAGGGCGGCCCGCCGCCGCTGACGAAGATCGACGCGTAGCGGACCCCGCCGCCGCTCGCGTAGCTGTCGATGTGGAGCAACCGGCGACCGGCCTGAACCTGCGAGTCGAACTCCGCCTGATACTGCGCCGACGTCATCCCGTGGCGGGCGCTCCAACCGACGCCGTCATTCGGTCGGAAGATCGCGTTGTAGTACGTCTGGCCGGCGACCTCGAAGCCGTCGACCCAGACGGGGCGGTAGCCCGAGCTCGTGATCCGGGTGAACTCGGTCTGGTACGAGGAGGCGGGGATGCCGTGCTTCGAGATCTCTCCGTAGCCCGGGGGATACCAGGTCGGCGCCGTCGCGGCCGGCCAGATCGCCGCCGCGGCGGTCGGCGGGCCGAGCGCGCTGAGCAGCGTCCACGATCCTGCCGGGTCCGGAGGGGCGAGAACGCTGCGGTCGATCGCCCAGGCGTTCTTGAAGGGCAGCGGCCGGGTTGAGCCGCCCCAGGCCTGCGTCGCCCGGATCGCGTGGATGTGCAGGTGCGGCCCGGTCGAGTTGCCCGAGTTCCCGGCGAGCCCGAGGAGGTCGCCCGTGTGCACCACGGCGCCCACCTGCTTCAGATTCGCGGGCAGCGTGCCCTTCTGCAGGTGCGCGTAGAGCACGAGCTCGTTGCCCGTCTGGATGTAGAAGTGATTCCCCTCGACCGGGTTGTTGTAGGGCTTCGCGGGCGGGCTGGGGTTCGTCAGCTGCGTGTCGAGGAACGAGACGACGGTGCCGTTCGCCATCGCCCGCACGGGCTTGCCCCAGATCCGGTAGTCCTCGTTCTTCGAGCTTGAGCCTCCCGGCAGCAGGCCGCTCCACGCGTTCCCGTCCCACGCGATCACGCCCATGTCGTAGGCGAAGAGCTGCCCGCCGTCGCCCGCCGGGGCGTGCGAGTTGCTCCGCGCCGACCAGTACTCTCCGATCCGCAGCTCCGAGGCGCGTGCCGGGAACTGGTAGCCACCGGGCGCCTGGCTCGTGTGCTTCACCAGCGTGCGGGTCACCTTGGCGGGGTCGAGCCCGTCGAACGCCATCGCGATCTCGACCGAGGCCGGCGCGGGCTGCGGCAGGATGACGTTGTTCGCCGTCTCGAAGTGCCAGCCCGCGGTCGTGCCGGCAGCGATCGTCCGGCTCGGCGGATCGCGGCCCTCGAGCGTCGTGACGGGGATCGCGACGGAGCTGACGGCCGGCGGGCCGGCGAAGGTGAGCGTGACCTTGTTGAGCGAGATCGTCGAGGCCCCGTTGTTCTTGATCAGCAGCCGGACCGAGAGCTGCCCCTGCTTGGCGGCGTTCGAGGTGGCGCCGGCAATCTGCAGGTAGACGAGGTTTCCGCCCTCGTTGGGCTCCACCGTGACGCTGACGTTGGGCCCGGCCGCGGTCCGGTTCGGAACCGGGACCAGCGTCCCGGCCGTCACCTGGCCCGAGGCCTGGAGGTCGGCCGGGGGCGTCAGCTCCTCGGACGCCGCGGCGGGCGGCTTCGAGGGCGTCTCGGAGCTGATCCGATCGCCGCCCGATCCTCCACAGCCGGCGAGGAGCGCGAACGAGAGGACGATCAGCGGGAGGCGGGCGGCCGACCTCACTTCGAGGCGATCCTCACACGATCGCTCGCCGCGAGTCAAGTCTCAGGGGCGAAGCCGCAAATCCGTGTAGACCTTCTCCCCGCGGAAGAGGCGCTGCTCCGGGTCCCAGGGAAAGAAGATGACGACGTTCCAGGTCAGCCGCTCGCCCGTCGCCGGATTGTCGAGCCAGTCGCGCTCGTGCGTGGCCGTGACCCGGGCCTCCTCGCAGACGCCCTGCGGCCCGACGACCACGTCCGTCAGGTCGAAGTGGATGTCGGGAAAGGCCCCCAACAGCTGGGAGTAGAAGCGCGCCGCCCCCTCGTGGCCCTCCCATCTGTGCCCCTCCGGGCGGATCTCGTAGACGCAATCGGGCGTGAGCGTCGAGATCAGGCCGGGCAGGTCGCGGTTGTCCTCGGCGATCGAGTGTCGCTTCCAGAGCTCCCGGATCTCGGCGTAGAGCTCGGGCGTGATCTCTCGCCGCAGCAGCTCGACGACCGCGTCGTGCTCGTCGTGCTCGATCTGGGTCATGGGGTTGGCCTCGCTTTCCGGTAGGGGAGGTACTGCCCGTAGAGGTCCTCCATCG
>JACDAS010000061.1 GCA_013695295.1 Actinomycetota bacterium
GTGCGCCTCGGCGCCGGGCTCTCAGGCGGCGAGGACCCGCTCGTGCTCGCGACCGGCGGCTTCCAGGGCTCGTCCGAGCTCGTTGCCCGCTGGATCGCACCGGCCGGCCCGCTTCGGCTCCGCGCCAACCCGTGGAGCGCCGGCGACGGGCTACGGGCGGGCCTGCGTCGCGGTGCGGCCCTGTCGGCCGGCATGGGCGAGTTCTACGGGCGGAACATGCCGGACGCCGACTTCGCCGAGCGCGACTTCGTCCCGCTCGCCCAGCTCTACGGGCGCCACGCTCGCGTCGTCGACGAGCGGGGCGAGGAGTTCTTCCCGGGGAGGGTGTCCTGGTCGGAGAACGACCTCGTGCAGGCGACTGCGCGCCGCCCGGGCGCGCGCGCCTGGTACCTGCTGGACGAGGAGGCTCTAGAGCGACCCGTGCGAGACGGGACGGTGCGGGAGCTCGCCGAGGCCGCGCCCACCCGCACGGATCCGGCCGACCTGCCCTTTCCGGCCCCACCCGGAACCGTCGTCGCGGTTCGCGTCTCGCCCGCGATCACCCACACGATCGGCGGGCTTCGCGTCGATTCCCGGGCACGCGTGCTGCGACTTGACGGTACCCCCGTCGTAGGCCTCTACGCCGCGGGCGCGGACGCAGGAGGAGTCGCGACGGGAGGATACGCCAGCGGTCTGGCGGCAGCCCTCGTCCTCGGCCGGCGCGCCGCCGAGAGCGCCGCGGGCGCAGGCGCCCCTTGAGACTCGTTTCAGAATGACGACTCCCCGGCTCAGTGCTGCAGTTGAAACGAATCCTTAGGCGGGCTGGAGGTAGGCGCAGCGGCGGGTATCGCCGGGAAGGGGCGACGGCGCGAGCTTCAGCACGCGAAGCCGACCCTCCTCCTCCTCGACCTCGGTGCCCGGGGCTGGCGGCTCGCCGGGCCGCTCGCGCAGCTCGTAGCCGGTCGGCCTGGACACGAAGAGGAGATGGGTCTCAACCGACACCGCGTCGATGTTAACGACGGACGACGTGGGCCGGCAGCTCGATTCGTACCCTTGTTCTCCCTTCGCCACCCGGGCTCGCCCGCACGGAGCCTCCGAGCGTTGCCGCGCGCTCCTCGAGGATCTCGACGGCGCCGCGCCGGCGCTCGACGGCGCCGTCGTCCACGAGCGTGGCCACCACGCTGCCGGCTCCGGTCCGCCGCACGCCGAGCGCGATCCGCGAGGGGCCGCGACGGATCGACTGGTTGAGCGCCTCACGCAGGATCTGGAAGAGCGCGACCTCCACCCGCTCGGCCAGCCCGTCGAGGCCTTCGAGCTCGAGGTCGACCTGAAGCCTGTGCTCGAGGCCGACCTGCTCGGCGAGTGCCTCCAGGGCCGGGCGCAGCCCCTGGTCGCGGAGGACGACCGGCTCGAGGTTGAAGGAGAGGTCGCGTAGCGAGCGGATTGCTTCCCGGTGACGCTCGAGCGCTTTCGCGAGCACCCGCCTCGCATCCTCGGACCGGCCGTCCTCGATCGCGTGCAGCACGGCGTCGAGCATGAGCGCGATCCCCGCGAGTGACTGCACCGCCCCGTCGTGGAGGAAGAGCGCGAGACGCCTGCGCTCCTCCTGCTCGGCGGTGATCAGCTGGTCGGCAAGGAGCGCGCGTTCCCGCCTTTCCCGGCGCCGCTCGTAGCGGCGCCGCTCGTCGCCCGCGCTCATCTCGCTGCCGGGGCGCTCAGGCCCCTAATCGATGATCGCCTCACGAAGCGCGATCGCCACCGCGTGCGTGCGGGTGTCCGCCTCGAGCTTCGTGAGGATGTGGCGAACATGGCTCTTCACCGTCTCCTGGCTGATGAAGAGCTTCCCCGCCACGTCCGCGTTCGACATCCCGTCGGCCAGCAGCTGCAGGATCTCGCGCTCGCGACCCGTCAGCATGTCGTCGCCCTTCGAGGAGAGGAAGGCGGGCATCAGCGCGGGGTCGACGTAGCCCTCGCCGGCGTTCACCTTCTCGATCGCGCGGACGAGCGTGGAGTGCGGCGCCTCTTTCAGGATGTAGCCCTTGGCGCCCGAGTCGAGCCCACGGCCGAGCAGGCTCCGCTCGCTGAAGGCGGTGAAGATCAGCACCGCGCTCCCCGGGGTCTGGGCGCTGATCAGCTTCGTCGCCTCGAGCCCGTCCATGCCCGGCATCCGGACGTCCATGATCACGACGTTCGGCCGCCGGCGCTCCGTCAGGGCGACGGCGCTCTCGCCGTCCGAGGCCTCGCCGATCACCCTGATGTGGGGCGCCCTCGAGAGCGACAGTCGCAGCCCCTCGCGCACGACCTCGTGGTCATCCACGATCAGGCATGTGATCTCTTCTGCCATCGGCCCGCGGATTCTACGACGGTAGGCGGCAACCGGCCCAGGCTTCTTAGACCGCGAGCGCGAGCTGCTCGGGACCTGCGGGCGGGGCGAGCGGCTCGGGCCGGCGGTCTGCGACGCCGAGCCGGCGGCGAAGCTCCGCGACGTGCGTTCGAACCGGCTCCGACTCGGCGCGCGGCAGATAAGCGCGGCCGCCGTAGAGCCGCTCGTACCGGGCGAGCTCGCCGGGCCAGTCCCGGGCCAGGCATTCGAGGAAGTGCTCGCGCGTGCCAGGCTTCAGGTAGAGGAGGTTGGCCCAGACATGCGTCGCGCCCGCCTGCCGCGCGGCCCTGACGACCTCCGCGAGCTGCTCGGGACGGTCTGAGAGCCCTGGCAGGATCGGCGCCATTCCGACCCCGGCCTTGACCCCAGCGTCGACGAGGCGCTTCAGCGCGCGCAGCCGTTGGTGGGGAGGAGCCGTTCCGGGCTCGGTGCGGCGCCAGACCTCGGCGTCGAGCGTCGGCACCGAGAAGTTGACCGAGACGTCTGCGCGCCTGCTCGCCTCCTGGAGGACGTCGATGTCGCGCACGATCATCGGGCCCCGCGTGATCAGGTTGACCGGATTCCGGGCCGCGGCCAGGACCTCGAGACAGCTCCGCGACAACCGGTATCGCGCCTCGGCGGGCTGGTACGGGTCGGTCGCGGCCCCGATGGCGACCGTCTCGCCGGACCAGGACGGGCGGGCAAGCTCGCCCGCCAGCACCTCGGCCACGTTGACCTTCACCCGGATCGAGCGCCCGTACCGCTCGCCGGGCGGTCGGTCGGCTCGGAGCTCGAAGGCCCGGACGTAGCAGAACGTGCAGCGGTGGGCACAGCCCATGTACGGATTCAGCGACCAGCCGAAGGCCATTCCCTTGACACGGTTCAGCGCGTTCCGGCAGGGCTCCTCGCGGTACTCGACCTTCATGGGCTCGCGCTCGAGTCTAGAACATACGTTCGTGAAAGCGCAACCGCGGGCTATACTGCGACCGCCATTGGACGACGAGCTCCCGCCTAGTACCCGCGCCCCGGAGAGCGGGGCGTGACGACGATTCTCCAGCTTGTCGCCGTGTTCCTGATCGTGCTCGGGAACGCGTTCTTCGTCGCGGCCGAGTACGCGCTCGTGACGGCCCGGCGCTCCCGTCTCGACGAGCTGGCGAAGGCCGGCAACCGCCGGGCGCGGATGGCACTTCGGATCATGAACGACCCCGTCCGGTTCATCGGCACCGTCCAGCTCGGGATCACCGCGTTCTCGATCCTGCTCGGCGCCGTCGGCGAGCCGCTGGTCGAGCACTTCCTCGAGCCGGCGGTGGCGACGGGCGTCGCCTTCGCGCTCGCCTTCGCGATCGTGACCTACCTGCACGTGACGATCGGCGAGCTGGTGCCGAAGGCGGTCGCGCTCGAGCACAACGAGAGCACCGCCCTCTGGGTCGCGCTCCCCGTCGAGGCCTTCTATCTCGCGACCTATCCGCTCGTCTGGTTCCTCCAGACCTCGTCGAACGCGATCACGCGGCTGTTCGGCGTATCTCCCTCGGCTGCGGGGGAGGACGACATCCACTCCGAGGCCGAGTTGAAGATGCTCCTCCGCCGCTCGTCGGACCACGGCGAGATCGAGCAGCACGAGCGCGAGATGCTCTACAAGGTCTTCGACTTCGCCGACCAGGAGGCCTCCGACGTGATGGTCCCCCGGCCCGAGGTCGTGGCGCTCTCGATCGAGCTGCCCCCCGCGGAGTGCCTCGCCGCCGTCATCGACTCGCCCTATACCCGCTACCCGGTCTACCGGGGCTCGGTCGACCACATCGTGGGGATCCTGCACGTGCGCGACCTCTTCTCCGCCCTGAACGACCGAGGCATCGGGCAGGTCGAGGTCGAGAGCCTGCTGCGCCAGCCCTACTTTGTCCCCGAGACCAAGGATTTGGCCGCCCTCCTCGCCGACTTCCGGCGGTCGAAGCAGCACATGGCGATCGTCGTCGACGAGTACGGCGCCATGCAGGGGATCGCGACGCTCGAGGACCTGATCGAGGAGATCATCGGCGAGATCGAGGACGAGTTCGACCTCCCGGACGAGTCGGTCGAGCGGATCGACGAGACGACGCTCCGCATTGACGGCACATTCCCGATCGACGACTTCAACGAGCAGTTCCACACGGACCTGCCCGTAGAGGACTTCCACACCATGGCCGGCTTCGTCTTCGGGCGGTTGGGGCGCGCGCCCGAGCAAGGCGACGAGGTCGAGCACGACCGGCTCGCGCTTCGGGTCGTCGACATCGAGGGAACGCGCATCGAGCGGCTCGAGGTCGAGTTCCTCCCGGCAGGAGAGCCCGTCGAGGAGGCCGTCGAGGGGTAGGGGCGGGCGATCGAGGTGAGGACGCCTAGCGCTGGGGCGTCAACGCGCGGGCCGCCATCACCACCTGCTCCTTGCTGGGCGCGCTGAGCATCACCGCGAAGTCTCCGTAGCGAAGCTCACCCGACCAACCCTCCCGATCGTTGCCCGTGACCGCGACCGAGCCCTCGGGCGGGGTCGGGTGGTCGTCCTCGCCGAAGCCGACCCCGTAGCGGCCCGCGAGGCCGCGCGCCAGGGAGACCCGCACGGCGTCGTAGACGAGCCGGACGAGCACGCCGCTGACCTTGCTGCCGTCGGTCAGCCAGGCCGTCGTGTCGGAGAGCTCGACCGAGCCGAGCACGTGCCCGGCGAACGAGGGCCCGAGCCAGATGGGAGGTGCGCCGAGCGCACGGGCCGCCTCGGCGAGCGAGATCTTGCGGCCCTCGGTGACCTCGCCCGTGCTTGGCCGGGGCGACGACGAGGCCTCCCGGAAGTTCGACGGATTGCGCGGCACGGACTCGATCGCCACCACCAGCCAGTCCGGCGACCGCCGTCCACCCGGGTAGGTCGAGTGGAAGCGGAGAGGGACAGAGGTCTCCGCGTCGACGAGCACCTCTTCCACCGCGCCGCCCGGCCTTGGAACGAACTCGATCCGCTTCGCCGGCCGCCCGGCTACGGTCGCATCCCCGACGACGCGCGCGTCTCCGCTCGCAAGCGCCTCGCGATACCGCGTGGCGAAACCCGTGAGCGAGGGATCGAGCCTGACCGAGAGCGCCGGCCCGGTGATCAGATAGTCGAGCGGCTTCCCCCCGTCCGTCACCGATCGATGGAGCAGTTGCCGGCGCCGCTCGTCGTACCAGAACTCGTGGCGGTGGACACGTTCGCGCTCGGCGCCGGTTGCGAGATCGACGACCACGTCCTGCGGCCAGGAGTATTCGGTGACTGCGTGCACCACGGGGCCTGCTCCGACCGCCGCGAGGGCGCGGTCGACTGAGCTCGGTCCGCCGCCTTCCCACGGCGCTAGGAGCAGCAGCGCGGACGCAGCCACGACCGCGCCCATCGAAGCGAGCGCGACTCGCGGCCGGCTCAGTCGTGTGGCGCCGGCCCCGCCGGAGCCCGTCGCGCCGCTTCGAAGTCGGGCGATCTCAGCCACGAGGTGGTGCTTGCGCAGTTCGAGGTGCCCCGGGGGAAGATCGAACCGGGGCGGAGGCGTGAGCTCGGTGGCCGTCATGACTCGCAAATCCTTTCGATCGAGGGGACATCGGGCGCAGGGCGGCGGGTCTCGGTCACGTCTGTCAGCCGCCTGCGAGCGCGCGACAAACGGGAACGCACGGTGCCGATCGGGACGCCCAGCGCGAGCGCCGCGTCCTCGTAGCTCAGCTCCGACCAGACGCAGAGCGCGAGGACCTCCTGATCGCTCTGCGGCAGTTCCTGGACCGCGGCGAGGACCGCGCGCATGCGGCGCTCGGCATCGATGCGCTCGACCGCGTCCCCGGCGAGGCCGGTCACCGGCTCGGGCGGCGCCAGTCGCCTCAGCGCCTCAGCGTGGCGCCGCACTGAACGGCGCTGGTTGCGCAAGACGTTCGTGGCCACGCCGTAGAGCCAGGGAAGAACCTTTTCCTCGTCAATCCGGGCGGTCGCGCGACGGCGGTATGCATCGAGGAAGACGACCGACGTCAGGTCCTCGGCAAGGCCCCAATCGGCGCAGCGGCGAAAGAGATAGTTGTAGATCGCGCGCGCATGGCGCTCATAGAGGACGCCGAAGGCTGGCGAGTGCCCGGCGGCTGCCTGCTGCCAGAGCTCCAGATCGGTCGGTTCGCCCATGGACCCCCTGTCGAAAGGCCGTCGCAAACTCATGTCCGCACCGGCGGCCCGAGTTCCACACACGGCCTCGCCCACGGTAGGCGAGGAAGCTCCGGGTTGCGCGCGTAGTCTGGGCGCGTGCGCTATCGCTGGACCGTCCTCGCCGTCGGGACCGCGGCCCAGGCGAGCTTCTCGGCAGTGCTCCTCGGCGTGGCGGTGCTGGCGCCGGCGTTGCAGGACCTCTACCACCTCGATCTCTCCGAGGTCGGCGTGCTGCTCGCGAGCGTGAGTCTCGGGATGATGCTTGCGCTGCTCGGCTGGGGCCTCGCCGCCGATCGGGTGGGTGAGCGGGTGATCGCCGCCGGGGGGCTCTCCTGCGCGGGACTCGCGCTCGCGGGCGCGGCTGCGGCTCGGTCGTTCGCGCTCCTCGTGGTCTTGCTCGCGATCGCGGGCATCTTCGGCGCGAGTGTGAACGCGGCGACCGGCCGCGCGATCATGTCCTGGTTTGGGCCCTCGGAGCGCGGACTCGCACTCGGGATCCGCCAGACTTCGGTGCCGATCGGGGGTGCCTGCGCGGCGCTCGGGCTGCCCGCTCTCGTCTCGGCTGCGGGCGCCCGCTGGGCGCTCTTCGCACTCGGTGCGGCTTGCCTGGCCTGCGCGGCGCTCGCCGCGGCAGCGCTCCGCGAGCATCCGGACCCGCCCGCCGAGATCGGTTTCGCCGACCTCGCCCACCCGCTGCGGGACCGACGGATCTGGCGGCTTGCGTCGGGGAGCGCCCTGCTGCTCGGTGCGAACGTCGGTGTGCTCGGCTTCGCCGTTCTGTTTCTGCACGACGCGCGGGGCTTCTCGCCGGCGGAGGCCGGAGCGGTGCTCGCGGCGATGCAGGTCCTCGGAGGCGCGCTTCGGATCGGCTCCGGGCGCTGGTCGGACCGGGTGGGCGACAGGCTGGGCCCCCTGCGGCGTCTCGCGATTCTGATCGCAGCCTCGGTGGGGACGACGGCGGCCCTCGTGGACGCGCCCACCTGGCTCCTCCTGCCGGCACTGATCGCCGCCGGCGGGCTGTCGATGGGCTGGAATGGGCTCTCGTTCACGGCGGCCGCCGAGCTCGCTGGACGCGCCCGGAGCGGCGCTGCGCTCGGCCTGCAGCAGACCGCGCTCGCCGCCTCGGGGACGCTCTCCGCGCTCGCGTTCGCCCCGCTCGTCGCAGCGACCTCGTGGCAGGCCGGGTTCGCCGTCGCCGCCCTGTGCCCGCTCGCCGGGTTGGCCGTGCTCCGGGGCGTCTAGCCGACCCGCCTGCCGTCAGCCCGGTCGCTGCATCGCCGCGTCGAAGGCGATCGCGGACGGCTCGAAGTCGACCCGCCGGACGAACGCGAGCGCGTCCTGAGCACCCCACTCGCGATCCATCCCGGAGTCCTCCCACTCGATCGAGAGCGGCCCCGAGTAGCCGATCCGGTTGAGAGCCCTGAAGAGCGCCTCGAAGTCGACGTCGCCATGGCCCGGCGACACGAAGTCCCAGCCGCGCTCGACGTCGCCGAAGTTCAGGTGCGAGCCGAGGATGCTCTTGCGGCCGTCGAGCGTCTTGCGGGAGTCCTTCACGTGGACGTGGTAGATCCGGTCGGCGAACTCCTCGACGAACGAGGCGGAGTCGAGGAACTGGTGCGCGAGGTGGCTCGGGTCGAGGTTGATCCCGAAGCCCACGCGCCGGCCGATCGCGTCCAGGGACCGGCGTGTCGTCGGGAAGTCGTAGGCGATCTCGGTCGGGTGCACCTCGAGCCCGAAGCGAACCCCTTCGGCGTCGAACACGTCGACGATCGGCCCCCAGCGCTCGGCGAACTCCTCGTAGCCGCGCTCGAGCTCCGCGTGGTCGTTCGGCGGAAACGAGTAGAGCAGGTGCCAGATCCCCGAGCCGGTGAACCCGTTCACCTGCGTGACGCCGAAGGCGGCCGCGGCCCGCGCCGTGTCCTGCATCCGCTCGGCCGCGCGCCGGCGCACCCCCTCCGGCTCGCCGTCCCCCCAGAGCTCGGGCGGCAGGATCGCGCGGTGCCGCTCGTCGATCCGGTCGCAGACCGCCTGCCCGACGAGATGGGCGCCGAGGGCCCAGCAGTCGAGGCCGTGACGTTGCAGCAGCTCGCGTCTGCCTCGGGCGTAGGCCGGATCGGCGAGCGCGCGGTCGACCTCGAAGTGGTCGCCCCAGCAGGCCAGCTCGAGGCCGTCGAATCCCCAGCTGCCGGCCTTCTCGGCCAGCTCCTCGACCGGTAGGTCGGCCCACTGGCCGGTGAAGAGCGTCACGGGTCTCGCCATGCGTTGCCCCTTCTGTCGGAGGGCGCGATACTACGCCGCTGTGAAGACGAGTCTCGGGATCTGGGCACTCGGCTCGATGGTGACCCGCTTCGTGCCCGGGGGCTACCAGCCCTCACTCGCCGCCGAGGACACGGTGGCGCGGGTGACACGGGCGGTGGCCGGGCTCGAGGGCCTGATCGACGACTACGAGTTCCACTATCCGCAGGAGCTCTCCGAGGAGAACCTCGAAGCGGTCCGGGAGGCCCTCGGCGGCCACGGTATCTACTGCGTCGCGACGGGGCTCCACCTGGATCCGCTGTTCGCCCGCGGCGGGCTCGTCTCGCCTGACCCGGAGACCCGGGCCGAGGCGCGCCGGCGCACGGTCGCCGCGGCGGACTTCGCGGGGCGGATCGGCGCGCACTTCATCGTCTGGCCCGGGATCGAAGGCTACAACTACCCCTTCCAGACGCCCTACGCCGATAGCTGGCGCTGGCTGATCGACGGCCTGGGGGAGGCGGCCGAGGTCTGCGCCGGGCACGGGGTCTCGCTCTTCCTCGAGCACAAGAACTCCGAGCCGGCGATGAAGATCCTGATGCGAAACGTCGGGATGACGCTGCACGTGATCCACAGCCTTCGCTCCCGGGGGCTCGAGAACGTCAAGGTCAACATGGACTGGCAGCACCTGATCATGAACGGCGAGAGCCTGGGGGAGTACGCGGCGATGCTCGCCGCCGAGGGTCTGCTCGGCCACCAGCACGCGAACTCCGGCTGGGGCAGCTTCGACGACGACAACATGGTCGGCGCGACGGCGTTCATGGAGACGCTCGAGCTCGCGCTGGAGCTCCGCCGCGCCGGCTACGGCGAGAACGGAGAGCGGCTCGGGTTCGACCTCTACCCCTATACCGAGGACGCTGTCTCGGCGGTGCGCCGGAGCGTGCTCCAGTGGCGCTTCATCGACTCCGTGGCCGCACGGATCGACGACGCCGCCCTGCGCGAGGCGCAAGGGCGGAAGGACGCCGTGCGCGCGTACGAGCTGGTCTACGCCGCGCTGGGTGCCTAACAGACGTTGGCAACCCGCTAGCGCTAGCTTCCAAGGCAGGGAAAATCGGCGCCTGGTTGACGGGTACCCTCTCTTGACGATGGCTAGCTCGAAAAAGCCCTCCGCACCCTCCTCCGCCGCCGCCGACGCCGGGCATCGGCTCACCCGAGACCCGCGGCGGATCCGGCCTTCGGAAGTAGGGCGGCTCTCTTCCTAGGCTTCGAGCGCCCGGGTCAGCGCATCGCGCCCGCCCGCGAGCACCGGCTCCCCATGCGAGACGAGGATGCGCTCGACGTGGAGGTCGAGGAGAGGTCGGAGGGAGTCGCGGAGGTTCTCGAGCGTCGTGCCCTTCGGCAGCCACGAGGGAGGGCAGATGCGGACGCCCCCGGCACCGTCGCCGAGGAGGA
>JACDAS010000073.1 GCA_013695295.1 Actinomycetota bacterium
GCGTAACGGGAAACCCCTCTGCAAGCAGCTGCTCGGCTCGCTTCGACTCGGTCTCGCTCGTGATCGCGATCTCGCCCTCGAGCGCGCTTCCGAGAAGCGTCCCGATCGTCCCTACGGACGCGACGATGAGGACGATCCAGATGACCAGCACCCGCCACGGATGCCTAGCGCTCGCGCGTGCGGCTCGCTCGGTCAGACCACGGTTGAGCATTCGCTTCCCCCCTTGTCGCTGCAGACGGTCGGCTCTTCTGAGCCGGGCACAATAGTCTAACCAGGACGGTCTGTAAAGAAGATATAGTGAATCGTCCGAAAACAGTTAAAATCCTTCGATGGCGTCCATCGGCCTCACGCCGGTTTCGTATGTCGTGCTCGGATTCGTCGGCCGCGCGGGCAGCGCGACTCCCTACGATCTGAAGCGGTGGGCCGGCCAGTCGATCGGCAACTTCTGGCCGTTCCCGCACTCTCAGCTCTACTCCGAGCCGGCGCGGCTCGCTCAAGCGGGATTGCTCGAGGAACGACAGGAGCCGGCGGGCCGGCGGCGACGGACATATTCGCTCACCGACGGCGGCCTGACCGCGCTGCGCAGCTGGCTGCGAGAGCCGACCGTCGAGCACACCCAGATCCGTGACCTCGCACTACTCAAGCTCTTCTTTGGTCAGTTCCTGTCTCCCGAGGAGGTCGCCGCGCACGCGCGCGTGCAGGAGGCCGCCCACCGGGCACGGCTCGCAGTGTTCGAGGCGATCGACGCCCACCTGACCGACCATGAGCCCGAGAAGATCGCCCACGCACGCGCGACCCTTCGGATGGGCCTGCTCTCCGAGGGCGCATTCCTCCGCTTCTGGAGCGAGATCGCTCAGCAGCCGCCGAATGCCTGACCGCCGCGTTCGGTGCCGGAACGCGTCCGCGCAGGGGTCGTCGGCCACGGCATCGGCTACTGCTCGCAGTCCCTCCGCTCTAGCTTCATCAAGGGCGCGCGCTCGGCCGCTCGTGCTCTCGGCGAGGGGAGCGGTAGCCACTTCACGAGCCACAGCCATCTGACAGTCGTGTGCTTCGGCGCGTAGGCTGCTCGTTGCTCGCCGGCCAGCCTCGCCCGGGCCTCTGCCTCGCGAGCTCGCGTCTCGAATTGGATCACCGGTGGGTACGTCATAGCGCGCTCCTGAGATGGTGGGGAAGAAAGCTTAGCAGATAGCTTTCGAGAAAGCTATCGAGATCAGAGTAAACTGCTCGGGTGCGGCGGAGAGATCACGTCCAGCACGTGCTCGAGCAGTGGCGGCGTGAGGCGCCGGAGCTCGACCGTTCGCCGATGGGCGTCGTCGGGCGCATCTCACGTCTGGCAGAACTGCTGCAGGCTAGGCTCGAGCCGATCTTCGCCGCTCACGGCGTCAACGGGGGCGAGTTCGACGTCCTGGCCGCCCTGCGTCGGACCGGCCGGCCCTACCGACTGACCCCGACGAAGCTCAGCCAGGCGTTGATGGTCACGAGCGGGGGGATGACGAAGCGCCTGACCGCGCTCGAAGGCCGTGGCCTGATTCGCCGCGAGCCCGATCCGAACGACGGACGGTCGACGGCGGTGTCGCTGACGCGCGAGGGCAAGCGTCTCGTCGAGGCGATCCTCCCCGAGCACGTGGCGAACGAGCAGCGCCTGCTCAGCGGACTGGGCAACAAGGAGCGTGGCGACCTCGCAGGTCTGCTCGAGACGCTCGCCGTCTCGCTCGGCGACGAAGCGGACGCCCGCGTGCGCGGCGCGGCGCCGGCCCGCCGGCTGCGACGCGGGTAGCGACGCTACGTCCTAGCGAGTCGACGCACCTGTGCCGCCAGGCGCGCGGCATGGTCAGCCGCGGCGGGAAGGTTCCTTGCGTCGGTCGCAGCCCGTAGCGCGCGGACCCCGGCATCGAGCTTCGGGAGGTCAGCGGGCTCGAGGGCGCTGGTGAGGCGATCCCGGACCCACTCGAGTACGGCGACGTCGCCGGTCGCTCCGGCGAGGTCCCTGGCGGCGGCGTGGACGCGTAGCTGTTGCGTCCAGAGGTGGAAGCGCTCGATGTCGACCTCGACGGCGGGACGGTGTCGGAGCTCGAGGTCGA
>JACDAS010000259.1 GCA_013695295.1 Actinomycetota bacterium
CGGCTGGCTCGTCGCGACCATCGCCTCGGCCGCGACGGCGGGCGGCCTCGCGGGCGAGAAGCGGAAGGACACGAGCCCTAGGCTGGCGGCTTCAGCACGCCGGTGTAGGAGATCCCGACGCCGCGGCGGCCGAAGTCGCGGCGCGAGAGCTCCCGGACGTGGCCGTGGGCCGCCTCGGCCGGATCGTGCGCCGGGATGCCGCCGTCGACGAGGTGCAGCGGCACGAGGTTTCCCCGGACGAAGCGCCCGTCCGCGCGGAGCGTCACCTGCAGGACGCCGCTCAGGGCGAGGACGCCGGACGTGCTCAGCGTCCGGTAGCCGAGGAAGTTCCCCATGCTGTAGGCGATCAGGCGGCCGCGGTACCACTCCATGCCTCGGAGGACGTGCGGCCCGTGGCCGACGACGAGATCGGCCCCGGCATCGATCACCGCATGTGAGAAGGCCATCAGATCGCCGCGGTTCTCGCCGAGGAAGTACTCCGTGCTCGGGCTGACATGGGTTTGGTCGCTGCCCTCGGCGCCTCCGTGAAAGGTCGCGATCACGACGTCGGCGCGCTCGACCGCACGGCGGACGAGGCGCTGAGCGGCGGGGATGTCGGTGAGGCTCTGCGCCCACGAGTAGGACGCGAAGCCGACGAGGGCGACCCGCGTTGACCCGACGCGGACGACGGCGATCTCACCCCCTCGCCCCGTGTGCGCGAGCCCCAGCCTGTCCAGCGCCTGAACGGTATCTTCCTGGCCGACGGAGCCGTAGTCGTACGCGTGGTTGTTGGCGAGGTTCAGCACCGTGAACCCGGCGTCTCGCAGCAGGCTCGCGTAGGAGGTCGGCGCCCGGAACGCGAAGCAGTTCGACGAGCCCGAGCCGCACTTGGAGGATCCGCGGCTCGTCAGTGTGCCCTCGAGGTTTCCGAGCACGACGCTGCCGCGCAGGTAGCGCCGCACCCGCGAGAAGTAGGAGCCGCCGGGACCCTCCACCATCGCGATGTCCCCGGTGGCGGCGATCCGGACAGGCGTGGTCGCGTGCTGCTTGGTCGCTGGTTTGGCGACCTCGATTCGGACCTGGGTCGGCCGCGAGGCCGCTCGGTCCGGGGTTGCGAGCTTGGCGCCGGAGAGGGCGAAGGCAGCGAGGGCTGCGACGGCGATGGGGACGAGGCGGCGGCGCATCGGCAAGAGGAGCTTCGCCGGGATTCGACCTCGGCGGCTCGCGTCCTTGCGCGGGGGCCTCACGAGAGCTCGAGCGGAAGGACGAAGAATCCGATCGACACGTACTGCAGGGCGACCGCGACGACGACGAGGGCGTGGAAGACCTCGTGGTAGCCGAAGACCGCAGGAACGGGGTCAGGCCTCCGCAGCGCGTAGACGATCGAGCCGATCGTGTAGCAGGCTCCGCCGCCGACGAGCAAGGCGGTGCCGGCCGGGTCGATCCGGTCGAGCATCTGGGGGAAGGCGGCGATCCCCACCCAGCCGAGCGCGACCCCCATCGCCGCGGCGAGCCACTTCGGCGCGCTGACCCAGGCGAGCTTGAGGCAGATCGCGGCTCCGGCGCCGCTCCAGACCACGGCCAGTACGGCGACGCGCCAGGTCCCGGAGAGCACGATCAGTCCAAAGGGTGTGTAGGTGCCGGCGATCAGCAGGTAGATGGCGCCGTGGTCGAGGCGGGCCATCCACCGCCTGCGCGCCGGCGTCCAGAGGACGCGGTGGTAGAGCGCGCTGGCGCCGAACATCGCCGCCACGCTGCTGGCGAAGACGATCGCGGCGAGTCGCTGCCGCGCGCCATCGGCGGCGGCGACCAGGACGCCCCCGGCCGCGAGCGACAGGAAAAACGCGATTTGATGCGAGCGGCCCCGGAATCGGGGCCGCTCGCGCACGCTGCCGGAACTCACGCTCAGCGGTAGCGGTAGACGATCCGCCCGCGGTTCAGGTCGTACGGCGAGAGCTCGACCTGGACACGGTCGCCGGGGAAGATCTTGATGCGGTAGCGCCGCATCTTCCCCGCCGTGTAGCCAAGCGTCTCGTGGCCGTTATCGAGGGCGATCCGGAACATGCCGCTCCGGAACGCCTCGACGACTTCACCCTCGAGCTCGATCTTCTCTTCCTTGTCGGCCAACGGGGGTTACCCCTCGATCAGGACGACGTTGGTGGCCTCGGGTCCCTTCGCGCCCTCGCGAGCCTCGAATTCGACCTTCGCGCCCTCGGCCAGCGTCTTGAAGCCGCTGCCGCTGATGTTCGAGTGGTGCACGAAGAGATCCTTCGTGCCTCCCTCGGTCGCGATGAAGCCGTAGCCCTTCGCGTCGCTGAACCACTTGACGATGCCTGTTGCCATAACACACCTCCCCTACCAACTCACGAACGGCTTGGAAGGCGTCTTCGTACGACTTCGTCACGCGCTCTAGTTCACGGGCCAGTGTAGCGAA
>JACDAS010000155.1 GCA_013695295.1 Actinomycetota bacterium
GTCGTCGATCGCCTCCTCAACGAGGTCTCCGGCGGCGATTCGAGCGTCGACGGCCGCTGTCGCCGCGTCTGCCCACCGAAACAGCGGCTCCCCGTCAATCTCGGCGACGACGTGCCCATCCCGCTCGCCCTGCGGGTTCGGCCGGACAGGCTAAACCCGCCCGCCCTGGCGACCTTCAGTCGAGCGAGTCGAGGGCGAGCGCGACGGCCTCGTCGGCTGTCAGCGCTCGGCCCTGCTCCCAGGCCTCGGCGAAAGCGGTGCCGTCGAGCTGCGTGCGGAGGACCGCGAGCGCCTCCGCGTGGATCGTCGCGACATACGGGGGACCAGCGGCGCCGATCTCGTCGCGTAGCGCCTCCGCACACGACAACAGCCTGGCGGCATCGACATCTGCTCCGCCCGCCAAAGCGAGGGTGCGGGCGAAGCGGGTGAGGTCGAACGACGTCTGGAGGCGCGAGTCAAGGTCACGGTCGATGCGCAAGGCGCCCTTGAGCAACGTGACGGCGTCCTGAGCCCGCCCTTGGTCGAACGCCAACGACGCGAGACCGGTCAGGGTCTGACCCTCCAACTGCTTGTTGGCGAGCGCTCGCGCTCGGCTGAGGTTGTGCTCGTGCAGCGCCCGCGCGCGCTCGTGGTCGCCGAGTTCCTGGCACATCCACGCGAGCAGGCGAGCCGCCCACAACGCGTTGACCTCGTCGCCGGCGTCGCGGAAGAGCTGGGCACTGTCCTCGAAGAGCTCCCGCGCTCGCGAGAAGTCACCTTCGTCCGCGACAGCGAGACCGAGAAAGACTGTGGCGTTGGCGGTTCCCGACGCATCGCCGAGCTCCCGGTAGAGGGCGAGCGCTTCCCCCGCACGAAGCCTGGCCGTCGCAGCGTCACCGCTCTGACGTGCCAGAAGGGCTGCCCCGGCGAGGGCCTTGGCGCGGCCAGCGCTCGGGCGCTCGTCGCGGGACAGCACGCTCTCGAGCCGCTGCCTGCCCTCCGCCACGTGACCCGACTCCCAGAAAGACACCAGCGCCCCCGTGAGCCGCAGGGCAAGCGGTGACTCGCCTGATGCCTCCGACCGGTCGAGACCGGCACGGAAGTTGTCGTGCTCTGCATCGAGTCGCTCGATCCACACGGGATCGCTCTCCGCGTGGGGCTCCGCCTCCTCGGCGAGCGCCAGGAAGTGCTCGGCGTGGCGCCGCCGTAGCTCGTCGGCCTCCGCGGACTCTTCGAGCCGCTCGAGCGCGAACTCGCGGATCGTCTCCAGCATCCAGAAGCGCTCCTCGGTGTGGCGCAGCAGGCTCTTGTCGACGAGCGACTGGAGGGTGTCGAGGTCGGCCTCCACGACCTCTTCGGCGGCCTCGAGCGTGCAGCCGCCGGCGAAGACGGCGAGCCGGGCGAACAGCCGCTTCTCGTCTTCGGCCAGGAGGTCGTGACTCCATGCGATCGTGGCGCGCAGCGTCTGCTGACGAGCCTCTGTGTCGCGTCCCCCCTTGAGCAGGTCGAGCCGTTGGGCGAGACGCTCCAGGATCTGGGCGGGCGAGAGCACGCTCGTGCGGGCAGCGGCCAGCTCGACCGCGAGCGGCAGGCTGTCCAGGCGCCGGCAAACCTCACCGATCGTCTCGTCCGGCTCCAGCCGGGAGCGGGAGCAGAAGAGCTCGACCGCCTCCGGCTCAGCGAGCGGCGGCACCGCGTACTCGACTTCTCCTCTGACCCGAAGAAGCTCCCTGCTCGTGACGAGGAGCCTCAGGTTGGGGCAGCTTTCGACGAGCGAAGCGATTCCCGGGGCTGCCTCGACCACCTGCTCGAGGTTGTCGAGCAAGAGGAGCAGCTCGCGCTCTGCAATGTGCTCGGCCAGGCCGTCCTTGGCTCCCAGGGTCTGGGCGAGCGTCTCGGTGACGAGGGCGGGATCGCGCAGGGCCGCGAGCCCGACCCAGAAGACGCCTGCCTTGAACTCGGGCACGAGCTCGGCGGCGGCCTCGAGCGCAAGCCGCGTCTTGCCCGAGCCGCCGGGGCCGGTCAGAGTGAGCAGGCGGGCGCCGTCCTGGAGCAGGGAGGCGACCTCCGCCACTTCCTTCTCCCGGCCGACGAAGGAGCTCGCCGGGCGGGGGAGGTTCGTGTTCGAGATCGTCTTCAGCGGCGGGAAGCGCTCCGATCCGAGCTGGAAGATCGACGCCGGCTCGGCGAAGTCCTTCAGCCGGTGCTCGCCGAGAGCGAGCAGCTCTTCGCTCACGAGGTCCCGCGTCTCCTTAGAGAGGAGCACCTGGCCGCCGTGTCCAGAGGCCGCGATCCTCGCCCCAAGGTGGACGTCCTGCCCCACGTAGCCCTCCTCGGCTAGGTGCGGCGTGCCGGTGTGGATCCCGATCCGCACCCGGATCGGGCCCGGGGCGAGCCCTGCCAGCGCCTCGGCGGCCGCTTGGAGGGCACCCGGCGCTGTGGGGAAGACGACGAAGAAGGCGTCCCCCTGCGTATCGACCTCGACCCCGCCGTGTGTGGCGAACGCCTCGCGCAGGATGCGGCGATGCTCCGCGAGCGCCTGCGCGTAGTGTTCCGCGCCGAGCTCGTGCAGCAG
>JACDAS010000263.1 GCA_013695295.1 Actinomycetota bacterium
ACGAGCACGATCGCGTAGTTGCGAGGGAGGTCGAGCGGCGTCAGGCCGCTGCCGTCGCCCTCCCCGAGCTGCGACCCGGCGTGCAGGAAGAACGGCACGTCGGCGCCCAGCGACGAGGCAAGCCGGCTCAGCCCGGCGGGCGGGAGCGGATCCGGCAACGTCTCGTTCGCCAACCGGAGCGCGGTTGCCGCGTCGGAGCTGCCGCCGCCGAGTCCCGAAGCGACGGGGATGCGCTTCGAGATGCGCACCTCCCAGGCCGGCGGCTGTCCCGAGGCGGCAGCGAGGGCCTCGAGCGCCCTCCGGACGAGTGTGTCCTCGGGGAACCCAGTCACCGCCAGGCTCCGGCCGGCAGTCAGCTCGAGCTCGTCTGCAAGCTCGATGCGCTGGAGGACGGTCGTCACCTCGTGCTTGCCATCCGGGCGCCGCGCGCCGACGACCAGGGCCAGGTTGAGCTTCGCCGGGGCGAGCGCCCGACTCACGGCTCCGGCCCGAGCGCGGCGGCCAGGCCGAGGAACTCCTCGGGAGCGAGGGACTCGGCGCGCGCTTCGGGCCGGCGGCCGATCGCCTCCAGCGCCCGGGCGGCTCGCGAGCGCGAAGCCAGGCCGGCGAGCTCGACCGAGTTCGGCAGGGTCTTCCGCCGGTGGGCAAACGCGGCCACGACCAGGCGCTTCAACTCGTCGGGCGCGGCGAAGGCACCCTTTCGCCGGAAGGCCACGAGTGCGGAATCGACGTTCGGCCGGGGCCGGAAGACGGTCCGCGCGACGGGATGGATGCCCGTTCGCTCCGTGGCGAGCTGGACGAGCACCGAGACGGCACCGTAGGCCTTGGTACCGGGAGCTGCGAAAAAGCGATCGGCGACCTCGCGCTGCACCATCACGCACCACCGCCGCAGTGCCGGCAGGCGATCCAGGCTCTCGACCACAAGCGGGGTCGCGATCGCGTAGGGGAGGTTCGAGACGAGGCTGGAGGCCGGCGGCGAAAGCGCGGCGAGGTCGAGGACGAGCGCGTCGCCGAGGTGGATGCTCACGTTGGAGGCCGTCCCGAGCCTGGCGCGCAGGTGCGGCTCGAGCGCGCGGTCGATCTCCACCGCGTGCACGTGCGCGACTCTGGCAGCGAGGAAGGCCGTGAGGGCCCCGAGGCCCGGGCCGACCTCGAGGACGACGTCGCCCGGCTCGAGGCAGGCAAGCCGCTCGATCACGCCGAGGATGTTCTCGTCGACGAGGAAGTGCTGGCCGAGCTCGCGGTCCGGGACGACGGGCAGGCCGGTCACCGCCAGGCGAACACCGCGGCGGCGTTGGCGGCGATCCGCGCGGCAAGCTCGGCCTCGTCTTCTCCGCGGGCTGCCGCAAGAGCGGCGACCGTGTGCACGACGTTCGCGGGCTCGTTCGGCCGGCCGCGGCGGGGTTGCGGCGCGAGATACGGACTGTCCGTCTCGACGAGAATCCGGTCGGGCGGCACTGCGCCAGCCGCCGTGCGGAGCTCGGATCCCCCCGGGTAGGTGACGTTCCCGGCGAAAGAGACGTAGTAGCGCCGCTCGAGGGCCACCTCCAGGAGACCCGGCGAGGAGAAGCAGTGAAGGATCACCTTGCCGTCGAAGCCTTCGAGCTCCCGAGCCGTATCCTCGTCGGCCGCCCTCGAGTGGACGACCACCGGCAGCCCGAGCGCGGCGGCGAGCTCCAGCTGTGCCCGGTAGAGGCGGAGCTGCGCCGCGTGGGGCGCGTAGTCGCGGTAGAAGTCGAGCCCCGTTTCACCCACCGCGACGGCCCCTTCTTCCTTGAGCAGCTCACCAAGCTCGTCCACCCGCGAGGCCTCCTCGTCTGCGGCCTGGTGGGGATGGATCCCGAGCGCCGCCGAGACGCCTGGGTTCCGCGCCGCGATCTCGAGCGTCGCGTGGCAGGACGCGAGCCCGGAACCCACCGACACGATCCGCTCTACGCCCGCCGCGCGCGCCCTTGCAACGAGTGTGTCCGGATCCTCGGAGCAGGCGTCGAGGTGCGCGTGCGTGTCGATCACGCCGGTCCGTCGGCCGGGCCGCTTCCGGCGCGCATGCGCTCGAGCTCCTCGTCGGCGACAGTCGGGCCGAGCTTCTTGAAGAGCGGCCTCGGCTCCGGCAGCGGCCGACCTGCTGGGAGCTCCGTCGGAGCCCAGCTTCCGACCCAATCCGCGTAGTCGCCGGTCAGCACCTCGTGCTGCGCTCCGTCCTCCCCGGCCACGGTTCTGAACTCGAGCGGCCCCGCGAGCTGCCCCTCGTGGCCGAGGAGCTCGTGGAGGACCTGGCAGGTGAACGGCAGGAACGGCGTCAACAGGATCCGGAGCGCGTCGATGCACCGCAGGCAGACATGGAGCACCGTCGCAGCGCGGTCCCGGTCGGTCTTGAGCGTGGCCCAGGGAGCCTGCTCACTCGCATAGACGTTCACGAGCGACGCAAGGCGCATCGCCTCCGCGAGGCCCGCGCGGAAGCGCGCCGCCTCGATCTGGGCGCCGACGAGGTCGAAGCCGTCCTCGATCGCCCGGACGACCGCCTCGTCCTCGGCCCGCAGCGGTCCGGCCGCCGGTATCGCCCCGAAGTTGCGATGGGCGCTCGTGAGTATCCGGTTGACGAGGTTCCCCCACGTGGCGACGAGCTCGTCGTTCGTCCGCCGCACGAACTCCGCCCAGGTGAAGTCGGTGTCCTGGCTCTCGGGCCCGGCGGCGGTCAGGTAGTAGCGGAGCGAGTCGGGCTCGTAGCGGGCGAGGAAGTCGTCGACCGGGATGGAGACGCCCCGGCTCGCCGAGAACTGCCTTCCCTCCATGGTCAGGAACTCGCTCGCCACGACGTCGTAGGGCAGGCGAAGCTCGCCGCGGCCGTCTCCCAGCTCGCCCCCCGCGCCGTAGCCCAGCAGCATGCTGGGCCAGATGACCGAATGGAAGACGATGTTGTCCTTGCCCATGAAGTAGTAGTGGCGAGCCTCGGGGTCCTGCCACCAGGCGCGCCAGGCCTCGGCGTCTCCGGTGCTCAGAGCCCATTCCACGCTCGCCGACAGATAGCCGATGACCGCGTCGAACCAGACGTAGACCCGCTTGCTCTCGAGCTCCTCGTAGCCGGCGACCGGGATCCGGACGCCCCAGTCGAGATCCCGCGTGATCGGCCGCGGCTTCAACTCTCCCACGAGGCCGAGCGAGAAGTTCCGTACGTTCTGGCGCCAGTGGGCCTGCCGCCCGATCCACTCCGCCAGCCGCTCGGCGAACGCCGGCAGGTCGAGGAAAAGGTGGTTGGTCTCACGGAAGACCGGTGTCGTTCCGTCGATCCTCGACCGGGGGTCGATCAGGTCGGTGGGATCGAGCTGCTTGCCACAGTTGTCGCACTGGTCGCCGCGAGCGTCCTCGTAGCCGCAGTGGGGGCACGTGCCCTCGATGTAGCGGTCGGGGAGCGTGTGCCCCGTGGTGGCGGAGAACGAGACGAGCTGGCTCCGCTCGACGATGTAGCCGCGCTCGTGGAGGGTTCTGAACAGGTCGCGCACGACGCGGGCATGGGTCTGCGTCGTCGTCCGCGTGAAGAGGTCGTACGAGATGCCGAGGCCGTGCAGGCTCTGTCGGATCGAACGGTTGTAGTGGTCGGCTGTCTCACGGTACGAGCGCCCTTCTCGGTCGGCGGCGACCATGACGGGCGTGCCGTGCTCGTCCGTCCCGCTCACCATGAGGACGTCGTTGCCGCGAAGGCGGTGGTAGCGCGCGAAGATGTCCGACGGCACGCCGAAGCCCGCCACATGCCCGATGTGCCGCGGGCCGCTCGCGTATGGCCACGCGACAGCGACGAGGATCCGTTCGGGCTTGCGGTTCTTCGAGGTGCTCCTCCGGCTCCGAGGCTGGATTCGGGACTCTCATGATACGAGCCGGGATCTGCGCCACCCGTGCCGCGCGGCGCTTTCCCACGACTCGACCGAGCGCCCGGATCGCCCCGGCGGCGACGAGCACAAGCGCCAGGACGAGCAGCAGCGGCCAGAGGCGGCCCCCGGCCCCTCGCTCGCCTCGCCGGTGGAGCGAACCGGCGGCGTTCGCGGTCTCGCGAGTGGGATCCGGGCGCGTCGCCGGTACCCCGGGCTCCTGGAACGGCCGTCCCACGCGGGCGCCCGTTTCGGACGCCGCCGCGCTGGCGAGCGTGGATTCGAAGCCGCCCCCCGTCACTTCGACCGGCTGCGTCACGCGACGCTCTCCTGCCCGGCCCGGGAGCGCAGGCGGCGAATGCGGCGGCACAGGCACAGGCCGTGCCCGCCGGGCTACAGCCGGTCGAGCCGTTGGCCGACCCACACTCGGGTCGAGCCGAGGGTGCGT
>JACDAS010000168.1 GCA_013695295.1 Actinomycetota bacterium
GTGCCGATGCGATGGTCGACTTCACCGTCCCGGACGCCGTCGTCGCGAACGTGCGCGCGTCGATCGACGCTGGCGTGCCGGCGGTCGTCGGCACCTCGGGCTGGGACACCGAGGCGGTCGAGGAGCGTGCGCGCAGCAACGGCGTGGCAGTGCTGTACGCGCCGAACTTCGCGCTCGGCGCGGTGCTGATGATGCGCTTCGCGGAGGAGGCGTCGCGCCACCTCCCGGACGCGGAAATCGTGGAGCTGCACGCCGACACGAAGCGCGACGCGCCGTCCGGGACGGCGCTCGCGACCGCTGCGCGGATGACAGGCGATCCGGCGATCCACTCGGTGCGCCTGCCGGGCCTCGTCGCACACCAGGAGGTGCTGCTCGGCGGGCCGGGCCAGCTGCTGACGATCCGTCACGACACCTTCTCGCGGGAGGCTTTCGCGCCGGGCGTCCTGCTCGCGCTCGAGCGCCTGGACTCGCTGCCGCCGGGCCTCACGATCGGCCTCGAGGCTCTCCTCGACGCCTGAGACGGCTTCCGGCAGCTCCCTCTGCGGCGGCGTCGCGGCCGTCACCCCGCGAGCTGCTCGAGCACGTCCGCCAGCTCCGCTGCGCGGTCGCACATCGGGAAGTGGCCGCCGTCGAGCTCGATCGGTTCGACACCGAGGAGCATCCTCGCCGCCTTCCGTGACCACTCAGGGCTGACCGACCGATCCGCACGCGCGACGATCGATGCGACGGGGCTCCTGGGCAGGCCCTCGAGCGGGCAGGGCTCGAGCGAGGCTGACCGTGCCTGCGGGCGCAGCCGCGGAAAGGCCCACTCGGCCCAGCGGCGTTCGTGTCCCCGGTACAGGCGCGTCTCGACGATGTCCACGTCGGGCCAGACCGAGCGCCCCAGCCCGTCCCGGACGGCACCGCCGAAGGCCGGATCGAGCGCCTCCTGCTGGACGTCCGTCCCCGGGCGGCCAGGCGCCGGAACGAGCGCGCACAGGTACACGTGGATACGCGCCGGCAGGAGCGGGATCGTCAGCCCCGCAAGCGAATGCCCGACCAGGACTGAGTCGGCCGTGTCGCCCGTGGCCGCCAGGACGGCGCGCGCGTAGGCCCGAGGCCCGGCACTCACGTCGTCGCAGGGGAGGTCGGGTGCCCGGACCGTGTGTCTGCGCGCCTCGAGCTCGGCCTGGAGCGGCTCGAACGACCAGCCGCCGTGCCAGGCTCCGTGGACGAGGACGAAGATCGTCACCGGCTCGGAGTATCATCGGCCGCAGTGCTCGGGGAAGTCCTCACCGCGATCGTGACGCCGTTCCGCGCGGACGGCTCGATCGACTACGACGCCTTCGTCGAGCTGGCCCAGCACCTTGTCGCCAACGGGTCCGACGGCCTGGTCGTGGCCGGCACCACCGGGGAGTCGCCGACGCTCTCGGACGGGGAGCGGCTCGAGCTCTTCCGAGTCGCGGTCGACACGGTCGGCGACGGCGCGACGGTGGTCGCCGGCACCGGGACCTACTCGACGTCGCATTCGACTCACCTCACCGAGCGTGCGCATGCGCTTGGCGTGGACGCTTTCCTCGTCGTGACGCCGTACTACAACAAGCCGCCGCCACGCGGGATCGTCGAGCACTTCAAGGCGATTGCCGCCGTGAGCGACCGGCCGATCGTCGTCTACAACATTCCGGGGCGCGTCGTGATCAACCTCGAGCCGGAGACGATCGCCGAGCTGGCCGAGATCCCGACCGTCCGCGCGGTCAAGCAGGCGAACGACGACCTGGACCAGGCCCGGCGCATCGTCGACGAGGCCGGGCTCGACCTCTACGCGGGCGACGACGACCTGATCCTCCCGTTCCTGCGCCTCGGCGGCGTCGGCGGCGTCTGCGTCCACACGCATGTCGCCGGGCCGCAGGTGAAGGAGCTGATCCGCCGCTACCGCGACGGCGACGTCGAGGGCGCGGAGCGGTTGGACCGCGAGCTCCGTCCGGCGCTCGACCTGCTCAAGGTGGCCGGGAACCCGATCGCGATCAAGGCGGCGCTCAACCTGCTGGGCCACGAGGTGGGGGGGCACCGGCTACCGCTCGTCTCCGCGACGGACGAGGAGGCAGCGCAGGTCCGCGACTGCCTCGAGCGCCTCGGCGCGCTCGCGCCGGTCTAGCGCTGGGAGCTCCAGCTCGAGGAGTTCACGAGCTCGAGCGGGGCTAGAATCGACCGATGGACGGCTCCGCTCTCCGGGTGATTCCCCTCGGCGGCCTCGGCGAGGTCGGCAAGAACATGACCGCCTTCGAGTGCGGCGACTCGATCGTCGTCGTCGATGCCGGCCTGGCGTTTCCGCGCGACGAGCACCTCGGCGTCGACCTGATCCTCCCCGACTTCGCCTACCTGAAGGAGAACGAGCACCGGATCCGCGGCCTGGTCCTCACGCATGCCCACGAGGATCACGTCGGAGCGCTCCCCTACCTGCTGCGGGAAGTTCGCGTTCCGTCGATCTGGGCCACGAGACTGACGCTCGGGCTCGTCAAGTCGAAGCTCGACGAGCATGGGCTGCTGCGCGCGGCCGAGCTCAACGAGGTGAAGCCCGGCGATCCGCCCTTCGAGCTCGGCCCGTTCAAGATCGAGTTCGTCCGGATGGCCCATTCGATCCCGGACTCGGTGGCCGTCGTGCTCGACACGCCGGCCGGACTCGTGCTGCACACGGGCGACTACAAGGTCGACCACACGCCGGTCGACGGCCAGCGGACGGACGTCGGCCGCCTGGCCGAGCTCGGCAACCGGGGAGTCGACCTGTTGCTCGGGGACTCGACGAACGCGGAGCGACCCGGGGTGACGGGCTCCGAGCGACTGGTCGGCGAGGCCTTCCGCCAGATCATCCCGCAGCTTCGGGGCAGGGTGCTGGTCGCCTCGTTCGCCTCGAACGTGCATCGGATGCAGCAGGCGATCGATGTCGCGGTCGAAGTCGGGCGGAAGGTCTGCGTCGTTGGCCGCTCGATGCGCAAGAACCTGAACATCGCAGGCAACCTCGGATACCTGGAGGTGCCGGACGGGACGGTGATCCGGCCGAACGAGCTCGCGAACTACCGGCCCGAGGAGGTGCTCGTTCTCTGCACGGGCAGCCAGGGGGAGCCGATGTCGGCGCTGACCCGGATCGCCTATCGCGATCACCCGACGATCACCGTCGAGCGCGGCGACACGGTGATCATCTCCGCCAAGCCTGTGCCCGGGAACGAGCTCCGCGTCCACGACTCGATCAACCAGCTCGCCCGCACCGGCGCCGAGGTGCTGCACCAGGAGGTGGCCCCCGTGCACGTGTCCGGCCACGGGAACTCCGAGGAGATCCGGATGATCCTCTCGCTCGTCAGGCCGAAGGCGGTCATGCCGGTGCACGGCGAGTACAGGATGCTCTCGGCCCACGCCCGGTTGGCCGCCGACTCCGGAGTGCCGGCCGACTCGATCGTGATCGCGGACAACGGCGACGTCGTCCAGCTCGACCGGTCGGGAGTGCGCGTCGTCGACCGGATCGAAGCAGGTGTCACCCTCGTCGACGGTCTCGGGGTCGGCGACATCGCAGATGTCGCGCTCAGGGACCGCCGCACACTGGCCGAGGACGGCGTGCTGATCGTGGTGGCGACGCTGACCAGCATGAACGGGCGGCGAACCGTCTCGCCCGAGCTGATCGCACGGGGCTTTGCCGGCGCCGACGAGCTCCTCGACGAGCTGCGCGCGGAGGCCGACAGAGTGCTCACCGGGTGTCTCGACGGCGGGATCGTGGAGATCAAGCTGCTGCAGGAGCACGTCCACGACGGACTCGGCCAGGTCGTCTACGACCGGACGGGCCGCCGTCCGATGATCCTGCCCTTCGTCATCGAGACATGAGCTCGGTCGCGGAGGAGGGCTGGGCGGAGGTCCTCGCCGAGCACGCCGCAGTCGACGCCACGGCGAGCCGGCTCGTCGCGCAGCTGCGGGCCTGTGAGGTAGCGGGCCTCGCCTTCTGCCGGCTGCTCGAGCGCTGGGCGCGCGGCGAGGCCGAGCCTTGCACGCCGGCCGGACGCGAGGCCGCGCTTCGGCGGACCGCAGACCGGGCCGAGACCGCGCTCACGGGGCTCGAAGCCCCCCTCGGGCGGTACCTCCTCGAGCTCGAGCCCGAGCTGGCCGAAGGCCGCTCGTGGTACGGAGAGCCCGGCCACGCCGAGCTCGTGGAGTGGCAGCCGATCCTCCACCGCGCCGGCGTGGGCGCCCCCGCCGCGCGCGTGGCCCAGGTCTACCTCGAGCTCGCCGTGCTGATTCGGGCGCTCGACGGTCTCGCAGCCGCGGCGCGCTTCGGAGCACCGCCCGGGCGTTCCTCATTGTGGGCCGGGCTGTTCGACCTCCGCGAGAACCTGCTCGGGCAGGCGCTCGAGGACCTCCGCGCCCTTGCAGCCTAGGACGAGCACGCGATGGAGATCATCGTCGTCGGCAGCGTCAACCTCGACCTCGTCGCCCGGGTCGAGCGCTTGCCCCGTCCGGGCGAGACGCTGAGCGGAGCCAAGCTCGAGCGGATCCCCGGCGGGAAGGGTGCGAACCAGGCGGTCGCCGCCGCCCGGCTCGGGGCCTCGGTCTCGCTTGCCGGCTGCATCGGCGACGACGTCTTCGGGACGGAGGCGCTCGCCGAGCTCGAGGACGCGGGCGTCGACCTGTCCCTCGTCCGGCGAGTCGACGCGCCGACCGGCGTCGCCCTGATCCTCGTGTCGGCGGACGGCGAGAACCAGATCGTCGTCGCCCCGGGCGCGAACTCCGACGTCGGCGGTTTCGAGCTTCCGCCAGCCGACGCGGTGCTCTGCCAGCTCGAGATTCCCGACGCCGCGGTGGCCGAGGCGTGCGAGCAGGCGCGGGGTCTCTTCTGCGTCAACGCCGCTCCGGCGCGGCCGCTGCGGCTCTCGGCGGATCTCGTGGTCGTCAATCGCTACGAGCTCGAGGTGGTCGGCCCTCAGCCCGGCCTGCTGGCTGTGACCCTGGGAGCCGAGGGTGCCGTCCTGCTCGAGGACGGTGTCGAGGTCGCGCGCGCGACTCCGCCGCGGGTCGAGGCTGTCGACGGCACGGCCGCCGGAGACGCCTTCACAGCCTGCCTGGTCGTGTCGCTGCTCGAGGAGCGGTCCCGAGGCGAGGCGCTCGCCCGGGCCTGTGCGGCGGGAGCGCTCGCGGCTTCTCGCGCCGGGGCGCAGCCCTCGCTGCCCACGGCGGCGGAGGTGGACGCGATACTGGCGGCATGACGCCCACGCAGATCATCCTGGACTGCGACCCGGGCCACGACGACGCGATCGCGCTGCTGCTCGCGCTCGCGAGTCCGGAGCTCGACCTGCTCGGCGTCACGACCGTGTCGGGCAACCAGACGCTCGAGAAGACGACTGCGAACGCGCTCCGTGTGCTCGAGTTCGTCGGACGCGAGGACGTTCCGGTCGCGGCGGGGGCCGATCGACCGCTCGTCCGCGAGCGCTTCGTCGCCTCGTACGTGCACGGGGAGACCGGCCTCGACGGGCCGGCCCTACCGCCGCCGACCGGCAGCCCGGTCGAGGCGCACGCGGTCAGCTTCCTGGCGGAGACCCTGCTCGCCGCTCCGCGGCCGGTGACGCTGATCCCGACCGGGCCGCTCACGAACGTCAGCCTCCTGCTCTCGCTCCACCCCGACGCGGCCGCCCGGATCGACCACATCGTGCTGATGGGCGGCGCGATCGCCGAAGGCAATGTCACGCCGGCGGCCGAGTTCAACATCTGGGCCGATCCCGAGGCGGCGCAGCGCGTCTTCTCGAGCGGCCTGGACGTGACGATGATCGGCCTCGATGTCACCCATCAGGCGCTCCTGACGCCCGCCCACGCCGAGCGGCTCCGCCGGGCGGGCAGGGTTGGAACGCTCGTCGGCGAGCTCTTCGACTTCTACCACCGCTTCCACCACGAGACGTACGGCTTCCCGGGCTCACCCGTGCACGACGCCGTGGCCGTCGCGCACGTCGCGCGTCCGGGCCTGGTGGAGACGTCCGACCGGGCCGTCGTCGTCGATCGCGGCGGCGAGCTCAGCCGGGGCAGGACCTACGTCGACCTCTGGCGGCGGACCGACTGGCCCGTGAACGCGCACGTCGGCACCGGCATCGACGCGGATGCGTTCCTCGAGCTGCTGCTCGAGCGCATCTCCTCCTTCGATGCCTAGCGTGGGTGAACCCGTGGTTTCCCCACGAGCCCCCTCCTTCTTCGCTCTCGCTGACCAGCCGCGCTTGGCCTCCCGCCGGGCGAAGCCCGGCTCCGGCCGCCACGGCCGTGCATCGGCCGGAGCCTTCTGTCGCCGGCAACCGCGCACGTTGCCGCTCACTTCGTCCCGGTGGGACGCAAGGACGAGGGAAGGGCCTCGATGACGGAGATCGGCCCGCCTGAGGGGCTGGGTTCCCGCCGCCTGCTGCCTGTCAGGCGCCCCGGTTTCCTCTCTGGACACGCCGCTGGTCCGGGCCGCGAGCTTCCCTCAGGCGACGTCACCTTCCTCTTCACGGACATCGAGGGCTCGACCCGCCTCCTGCGCGCTCTGGGAGCGCACTACCGGGAGACACTCGAGACGCACCGGCGCGTCGTCCGCGAGGCGATCGAGAGCTGCCGGGGCTGCGAGTTCGGTACCGAGGGCGACGCGTTCTTCGTCGCCTTCGAGAACGCCGAGGACGCCGTCCTGGCGGCCTCGGCCGCCCAGGCCGGCCTGGCCGCGCAGAAGTGGCCAGACGGCGCTTCCGTCCGGGTTCGGATGGCGGTGCATACCGGGCGGCCCGAGCTCGCGGGAGGGAACTACCTGGGGCTGGATGTCCACCGGGTCTCGCGCATCTGCGGCGCCGGACACGGCGGCCAGGTGCTCGTGTCGCGCTCGACCCGCGAGCTGATCTCCGAGCGTCTCCCAGTCGCCGACCTGGGCGAGCACCGGCTGAAGGACCTGCCAGAGCCCGAATGGCTCTTCCAGCTCGTGATTCCCGGGCTGCCGGCGGAGTTCCCGCCGCTCCGGAGCCTGAACAACACGAACCTGCCGACGTTCGCCACCCCGCTCGTCGGGCGCGGCCGCGAGCTGGAGCAGGTGGTCGCCCTCATCTGCGACGACTCGGTCCGCCTCGTCACCCTCACCGGTCCCGGGGGCTCCGGGAAGACCCGGCTGGCGGTGCAGGCGGCCCTGCGCACCGTTGAGCGCTACGGGAACGGCGTCTTCTTCGTCGGCCTCGCCCAGCTCGGCGACCCCGCGCTCGTCCTGCCGCTCGTGGCCGAGACCGTCGGCGTCAGGGAGGGTTCGGCCGTCACGGCGGCGGACCGGCTCTGCGAGCACCTCGCCGACAAGCGGATGCTGCTCGTCCTCGACAACTTCGAGCACCTGCTCGAGGCGGCGCCCGGTGTGGCCGACCTCCTGCGCCGGGCTCCGCTGGTCGAGGTGGTGGCGACGAGCCGCGAGCCGCTCAGGCTCTCCGGCGAGCACGAGTTCGGTGTCCCGCCGCTCGCGAGCGTCGACGCCGTGGCGTTGTTCGTCGAGCGCGCCACGGCAGCGCGTCCGGGGTTCGAGCTCGGCGACTGCCGCCCGGAGGTGGCCGAGATCTGCCGGCGCCTGGACGGGCTGCCGCTCGCGGTCGAGCTCGCAGCGGCGCGCGTGAAGCTCCTGTCGCCGCGCGCGCTCCTGGCTCGCCTCGAACAGCGCCTCGACCTCCTCATCGGGGGTGCCCGTGACCTCCCCGAGCGCCAGCGGGCGCTGCGGGCGACGATCGACTGGAGCCACGAGCTGTTGGACGCCGGCGAGCAGGCGGCGTTCGCCCGGCTCGGCGTCTTTGCAGGCGGCTTCACCCTCAACGCTGCCGAGACGGTCGCGGGAGCCGGTCTCGACACCGTCTCGTCGCTGCTCGACAAGAGCCTGCTCGCGCGCTCGGCCGCCGACCGGGAGCTGCGGGTCTCGATGCTCGAGACGATCCGCGAGTACGCGCTGTGGCAGCTCGAGCGCCGGGGCGAGCTCGCCGAGCTGAGACGGCGTCACGCCGGGTTCTTCGCCGAGCTGGCGCGCGAGGCTGAGAGCGCGCTCCGCGGGCCGGCCCAGGGCGACTGGCTGGAGCAGCTCGAGTGCGAGCACGCGAACCTGCGCGCGGCGCTCGAGTGGGCGCGGGAGGCGAGGGAGGCCCGTCTGGAGCTCGAGCTCTCGGCCTCGCTCCTTCGCTTCTGGCTGATCCGGGGCCACCTCGCCGAGGGGCGCGCCTCGCTCGAGCGCGCGCTCGAGCGGGCCGAGGGTCAGCCGGAGGAGCTGCGGGCGAAGGCTCTCCGGGCAGCGTCGGTTCTCGCCGAGACCCAGGGCGACCTCGGGCCGGCACGTCTCCTGGCCGAGGACAGCCTGGCGCGCTACCGCGCTCTCGGCGACGTCCTCGGGACCGTCCGCGCCCTCAGCGATCTCGGCGCAATCGCGAGCGGAGGAGGGGAGCCGGAACGGGCCCGCGAGCTCTTCGAGGAGAGCATGGAGCTCGCGCGACGGGCCGGCGACCGCCGCGGCCTCGCCACTGCAGCCTCGAATCTCGGCGACCTCGCGCTGCAGCTGGGCGACCACGGCGCGGCCGAGGTGCGCTTCCGCGAGAGCCTCGCCGTCGACCGCGAGGTCGGCAACGCCGAGGGCGTCGCGCTCTCGCTCCAGAATCTCGGCTTCACGGCGCTCGCCGCCGGCCGGGGCGAGGACGCGGCGCGGCTCCTGCGGGAGAGCCTGCTGGCCTATCGCCCGCTCGAGTACGGGGAGGGGATCGCCTACTGTCTGGTCGGGATCGCAGCGCTCGCGGCGGCCGGCGGGGAGGCGTCCCGGGCGGCGCTGCTGCTCGGCGCGGCGGACGCGCTGCTCGCGCGGGTCGGCGCACCGCTGCGGGGTGTGGAGCTCGAGTTCCGGCACACCGCCGCGGAGGCGACCGAGCGCCTCCTCGACGGGGAGGAGCGAGCCGCCTGCGAGGCGCGCGGCCGGTCGCTCGACGCCGAGCAGGCGGCCACCCTCGCCCTCGACGAGGGCGTCGCTGGCGATGCCCGGGGATGCCCGCACCAGGATCGCGGGCTCTGCCCGTGATCCGTCTGAACCGACCGGTCGAGCGTCTGGGGGGTCAGAGCCGACCTCCTAGGCCGAAGGGGTCGGTCCGGGTGCGTCGAACGAACGGAGACGATGGCCACTCGCCGCGCGACACGCCGCCCGAAGCCGCGGGCCCCGGCCCGCGCGGGGAAGCGCAAGCAGGTCCGCGGGGCGCGCCCGCACCACCACCCTGAGCTGATCGGCCTCGCGCTCGTCGTCGTCGGCCTCTTTCTCGGCGTGCTCCTGTACCTCGGCTGGGACGGCGGGTTCGTCGGCGGACCGATCACCCGGGGACTCGACTCGGCCGTGGGGGTCGCCGGGTACGCGCTCCCGATCGTCCTCTGCGGGATCGGCGGCCTGATGCTCGCGCGGAGCACCCTCGTCGACGTTCGTCCATTCCGCGCCGGCCTCTGCCTGCTCGCGGGCGGCCTGATGGTCACGCTCGGAAGCGCGCATGGGGGAGCCCTCGGCCGAGGGGCCGGCGGCGGGCTCGCGAGTCTCCTGGGCGGCACCGGCGCGACGCTCGTCGGCGTCGCCGGCCTGGTGGCGGCCGCGCTTCTGCTCACGGGGGCGTCGGTCGGCTCGCTGCTGCGCGGCTCGGGACACGCTGTCCGGCGCTCCGGCCACGCGGTGCGTCGGGCCGGCGGGGCGGCGAGGAAGGGCCTCGTGGAAGCCGCCCGGTTCCCGGAGCTCGCTCCCGACCCGTCCGGGCCTTCGTCCCGTCCCCCGAGCCCGCCGGTGGACGGCGTCAGCGCTTTTCCCGACGTGGTCGGCGAGCCGGACCTCTCCAGCTCGCTCGGGCGGGTCCTCGTCGAAGCCGTGCCGCACCCCGAGGATCCCGACTCCGACGTCTCGCAGGAGCCGCTCTTCCCCGAGCGAGCGCAGGGGACCGCCGACTACCGGCTTCCGGACCGAAACGTGCTCCACCGCTCGCGGCCGGCGGCGGGCCCCTCGGCCGAGGCGAGCGGCCGGATCGCCGAGGCGCTCGTCCAGACGCTCGCGCACTTCGGGGTCGACGCGACGGTGATCGGCGAGATCTCGGGCCCGCGCGTCACGCGCTTCGAGCTCTCGCTGGCCCCCGGGACGAAGGTGGCGAAAGTCGCGGCGCTGAAGGACGACCTCTCGTACGCGCTCGCCACGACCGAGATCCGGATCCTCGCGCCGATCCCCGGCAAGCAGGCGGTCGGTGTCGAGCTGCCCAACCTGTCGCCGAACCTCGTCACCCTCGGAGACGTGTACGACGACCTGCCGGCGACCGCGAGCCCGCTCTCGGTCTGGCTCGGCAAGGACATCTCCGGCAACGCCGTCTGGACGGATCTCGCGCGGATGCCCCACCTCCTGATCGCCGGCACCACCGGCTCGGGCAAGTCCGGCTGCATCAACACGATCTTGACCTCGATCCTGCTCCGCGCGACACCCGACGAAGCGCGGATGATCCTGATCGATCCCAAGCGAATCGAGCTCGGTTTCTACGAGTCGATCCCGCATCTGCTGACGCCGGTCGTCTCGAGCCCGAAAGGCGCCGCGGCGGTGCTCGCGAACGTCGTCTCCGAGATGGAGCGCCGCTACGAGCGGATGAGCCTCGTCCGGGCACGAAGCCTGCCCGAGATGAACCGGGCCCTGCGCTCCCGCGGCGAGGAGACGCTGCCCTACCTGCTGGTCGTGATCGACGAGCTCGCCGACCTGATGATGATCTCGCCCCAGGCGGTCGAGGACGCGATCATCCGTCTGGCGCAGAAGTCGCGAGCGGTCGGGATCCACCTCGTGCTTGCCACCCAGCGCCCGTCGGTGGACGTGATCACAGGGATGATCAAGGCGAACGTCCCCTCGCGGATCGCCTTTGCCGTCTCGAGCCAGACGGATTCGCGGGTCATCCTCGACGGGCACGGCGCCGAGAGCCTGCTCGGGCAGGGAGACATGCTCTTCAAGCCGCTCGGGACCTCCCGACTCCAGCGCCTGCAGGGGGCCTACGTGACCGAGGAGGAGATCGCGCTGATCGTCGACCAGTGCCGCTCGCAGCGTGGTCAGGAGCTCGACGAGAGCCTGCTCGAGCTGCCCGAGGTGTTCGCCGACGAAGGCGACGGCTCCAACGGCGACGACGGCGAGTTCGATCCGGACGAGGACCCCTTGCTCGAGCGCGCGATCGAGCTCGTCGT
>JACDAS010000170.1 GCA_013695295.1 Actinomycetota bacterium
GGTCGCTGGGTCTCGACAGCGACGACTCGGCCGACTACCTCCCCGTCGACCTGGCTGCCAACGCCGAATCGCTCGGCGCGCGGGTGATCCGAGCCGGGTCGATCGAGGAGCTCGAGGCCGGGCTCGAGGCGGCGAAGGTCGAGTCGCGAACGACAGTGATCGCGGTCGAGGTCGACCGCTACGAGGGCGTGCCCGGCTACGAGAGCTGGTGGGACGTCGCCGTCGCCGAGGTCTCCGGCCTCGAGTCGGTCCGCGAGGCGCGGCGGCGCTACGAGGCGGCGCGCGAGGACGAGCGGAGCCACGTGTGATCGACGCCGTGGTGATGGGCCGGGTCGGGATCGACCTCTACCCGAACGAGCTCGAGACGGCGCTCTCCGAGGTACGGACGTACACGCGCTTCGTGGGCGGCTTCGCGGGCAACGTGGCGACAGGGCTCGCACGGCTCGGCGTCCGGACGGCGATCGTCTCGCGCGTCGGCGCCGAGGGGCACGGCGACTTCGTGCGCGCGTGGCTGGCCGGCGAGGGGGTCGATGTCCGTTTCCTCGCGACCGACCCGTACTGGCCGACGCCGCCCACCTTCTGCGAGGTCTGGCCGCCCGACCGCTTCCCGCTCACCTTCTACCGCCGCCCGACAGCGCCCGACTGGCAGCTCTCGCCTGACGACTTCGACGCGGAGGAGGTGGCCGCAGCGCCGCTCCTCTACGCGACCGGCACCGGGCTAGCGCAGTCACCGAGCCGCGAGTCGACGCTCGCCGCCCTTCGAGCCCACCGTGGCACCACGATCTTCGATCTCGACTGGCGCCCGACGCTCTGGGACGACCCCGGCGAGTATCCGGCGCTCGCGGCCGAGGCGGTCGCCGCCGCCGACATCGTGATCGGCAACGAGGAGGAGGTCGACGCCTCGCTGGTCACAGACGTGTCGACGCTCGTCCTCAAGCGTGGCGAGCGCGGCGCGACCGTGTACGAGCGCGGCGAGGAGACCGACCTGCCCGGCTTTCCCATCCAGGTCGTGAACGGCCTCGGCGCCGGCGACGCGTTCGCGGCCGCGCTGGGGCACGGCCTCCTGCACGGGGTCCCGCTCGCCGAGGCGGTGCGCCGCGGCACGGTGGCCGGCGCGCTCGTCGCGTCCCGGCTCGCGTGCTCCGAGGCGATGCCCCGCCTCCTGGAGATCGAGGCGGCGCTCGTATGAGCGAGTTGCTGCTCCGTGCCGGCTCGTGGGAGCAGGTGACGCCGGAGTCCGCAGGCTGGCAGCATCTCTACTTCGGCGTCCGGGAGGGCTCCTTCACGGCCGAGACGGGTGACGTCGAGATCGCCCTCGTCCCGCTCGGCGGGCGCTGCCGCGTCGAGGCCGAAGGGGAGCAGTGGGAGCTCGGCGGCCGCGCCTCCGTCTTCGAGGGGATGCCGTGGGCCCTGTATCTGCCGCGCGACGCGGCGTACCGCGTCGAGGCGCTCGGACCGCTTCAAGTCGCCGTCTGCGGAGCGCGCTGCAAGCGCCGGCGAGAGCCCGTCCTCGTCCGCCCGGAGCACGTCGAGCTCGAGGTGCGCGGCGCCGGGAACGCCACCCGCCAGATCAACCACATCGTCAAGCCGGAGTTCCCGGCGGAACGCCTGCTCGTGGTCGAGGTCTTCACGCCCTCAGGCAACTGGTCGAGCTACCCGCCGCACAAGCACGACGAGGATCGTCCACCCGGCGAGGTCGTCCTCGAGGAGACCTACTACTTCCGGACCGCGAAGCCGGAGGCGTTCGCCGTCCAGCGGCTCTACAGCCCCCGCCACGGGCTCGACCTCACGGCCACCGTGCACGACGGCGACCTGATGCTCGTGCCGCACGGCTACCACACGACAGCGGCCGCGCACGGCTACGACCTCTACTACCTGAACGCCCTCGCGGGCGAGAAGCGCTCGATGGCCTCTGCCGACGACCCCGACCTGGCGTGGATCCGGGCCGCGTGGACCGGGCTCGAGCCGGATCCGCGCGTCCCGCTCGTGCAGTGATCCGCGTCGCGAACGCCCCGGTCAGCTATGGCGCCTTCGAGCTGACGGTCGGCGCCCTGTCGAACGTGCCGGGGCCCGACGAGGTGCTCGACGCGATCATGGCGGCCGGGTACGAGGGAACGGAGCTCGGCCCGATCGGCTACCTCGGCCGCGGCGACGAGCTGCAGTCGCGGCTCGACTCGCGCGGCCTGACGTTGGTGGGGGCCTTCGTGGAGCTTCGGTTTGGCGACGGAGACCTCTCGGAGCTCGAGACGACGCTCGACCTGCTCGAGGGGTTCGACGTGAAACCCGTGCTCTGCGACAAGGGACCGCGGGACGGCGACGTCGATCTCGAAGCAGTCGAACGCGCGGTCCGGCTGGCGCGCGCACGTGGTTTCGAGCCCACGTTCCATCATCACATGGGCACGCGCGTCCAGACACTCGCCGAGATCGAGCGGCTGCTGGAAGGCACGAGCGTCGGCCTCCTGCTGGACACGGGACACCTGACGGCGGGGGGCGGCGATCCCGCTCGCGCGCTGCGAGACTGGCGCGACCGCATCGATCACCTGCACGTGAAGGACGTACGGCTCGAGGTGCTCCGCGACGCGGCCGGCTGGGACGACGCGTGGCGCCGGGGAGTCTTCTGCGAGCTCGGCGCCGGCGACGTCGACCTCGAGGCGTTCCTCGCGGAGCTCGACGGCTACTCGGGCTGGCTCGTCGTCGAGCAGGATTGGCTGCCAGGGCCCTCTGCCGGGTTCGCCGAGCAGTCGGAGGCCCAGGCCCGAAACCGGCGCTGGCTGACGGAGCACGCGGGTCTCTGAGACGGCTCCGCCCCTCGGGGGACCAGACGGCCAGCTTCTCCCCTGGCTGACGGTCAGGCGGTGCGGACGTTCAGCGCCTCGTAGTCCTCGGGCTGCATGTCGGCCGGCGTCAGCCCGGCCTCGCGCAGTGCGTCCTGAAACTCGGGGCGCTCGAAGGCGGCCTGCGCGTGCGCCTCCGATTCCCAGACGTTGATGATCTGGATGCCATTGCCGTCTCGCAGCGCGATGTGTGCGGTCAGGCCGTCCGCGAGCGGCTGAGCCTCCATGCGGCTCGCGACGGTGCGGTACTGACGCTCCAGCTCTTCCGGATCACCCTGCCGCTTGATAATTCGTACGATTGCCACGCTGCTCCCTTCCTTGGCGGTTTGAGCGCCAGCATCTCGCGAATTCCGGCTTGATGTCAACTCAGGTTCTCCGACCCGACGGCGCACCTTGACACCCGCCGACCGGCAGCGTCATGATCGGGATCGCCGTCACGAGAAAGGGAAAGCTGCTGCGCGGGAAGAGCCCCGATACGCCGCTCCTGGGTGATCCCGATACCCTCGAGACCAAAGTCGTAGAGCACCCCTTCTCGTTCCGGGGCAGCGAGGACAAAGAGCTCAACGCACTCATCATCGAGGCGGTCAACCGGATGGGCGGCACCGGGGCGGACGCCGAGGACAACTACCGACGCGCTCTGGACGAGCTCGGGAAGCGAGCGGCGGAGGCGTTCGAGGTCATCGTCGCCGAGTACGAAGCACTCCCCGAGGACCGGTACCTCGATCGGTGGTCGCTCGTGCACCTGCTCGCCGAGCTCCGGCAGCCCGAGGCAGCCGGGGCCCTCAACCGCATCATCACCAGCAGGATCCCGGCAGAGAAGGCAAGGGGCTCCCACGACGCCTCCACGGTCGCCGAGGAAGTGATCATCCGCACCACCGCGGTCGAGGGCGTCGTCCGTCTGAGCGCCGACGGAGTCGAGGAGGCGCGGAAGATTCTCTTGCGGCACGCAAGCAACCGAACGTTCTCCATCCGGCGGGCCAGCGTTCAGGGCTTGCTCGAGACCGGCGAGGACACCGACAAGCGGGAGCTCCGGGCGCTCCTCAAGGAACGGGGCGAGCAGAGCCTCCTGCGGATCAAGCGAGTGGACGTGCGCGAGGTTCCACAGGCAACCGGCGGCCGGTTCGTCACGCACCCGGAGGTCAAGCGCGAGGCGCCGTCGCCCGACCTCGGCCGAGAGGCACGCTGAGGCCGTGGCCACCTGCACGTACACGGTCCCTGACAAGAGCGCGAGCGGCGACAACTTCTACGGCGCGGTGATCTGCAACCAGGCCTACGTGGACTACTTCTGGAACACGTACGGCTTCAGCGGCAACAAGGCCTACTGGGACGACGGGTGGGGCTGGGACGACGCCTGCAACACCAGCAAGCCTCTCGCCCGCGCGTTCAACGGGTGCTACGCCCTCACGTACTCCGCTCGGGATTACCAGAACGACAGCTACAGCTCCGCGATTCTGAACTGGGGCCGCCGGTACGTCCGCGAGACTATCGACGACCTCCGGTGCTTCTGCGGAGACGGCACGGCGATCGCGCGGTCGAAGGGGAGCGGCCTGATCGAGGTGTACCTGGGGTTCTTCTACACGAAGGACGTCCCCGGGCGCGCGGAGACGCTGATCCACGAGTCGCGCCACCAGGGTGGGAAGCCGCACGACGCCAACTTCCCGACGGGCTCGACGTTCGGCGGCGGGAAGTCGGGTGCTGACTCGAGCTGGAACTACGAGGGCGCCTGGATGTACGGCGCTCTCTATCTCTGGTGGTACTACGCCGCCGGTGCTCGTACCACGTCCGCCCTCAGGGAGCGGGCCCGGCAGCGGGGGAACGTCGTCATCGACAACGCGTTCGCCACCCACCCGGGCTTCTCGATCTGAGTCGCGCCCCTCGGCGACGAGCTCGAGGCGGCCCGACGCGAAACCCTGGCCGGTAGGACTGCCGTTCCTCAGGCGAGTGCCGCGACCTCGTCCTCGAGCGCGACCTCGACGCTCCGGTAGAGCTCGTGCGCCTGCTCGCGCGAGTCGCCGATCGCCGTCACCCCCAGCCGCCCGGCCACCGCCAGGGCGCTGACGAGGTGGAAGGCGAGGCCCGTACCTGCCTCGGCATCCCAGCCAAGGCCTCGTTCCTCGGCGACGTCGAGGAAGTCCTCCGGGGTCAGCACGGCGTACCTTGGCGACTCGAGGTGGTCGGTCGCGACGTAGAACTTCGTCACACCGTGAGCGCGGTAGATCCCCGCCGGCGCCTCGTAGTCGCCGTCCGTCAGCGCCTGGAGCGCCATGAAGGGGTGCGTCGTGCCGCCGGCGCGGAGGTTGATCTCGATCGCGGAGGGCCGCCACTCCCCTGCGCCTTCGCGGGCGACCACGAAGTCGACGGCGAACCGCCCGACCGCTCCTTCCCGGGCGAGTCGCCTCCCTGCCTTCAGCGCCTCCCAGGCGATCGGGACCGCGTAGTCGCTGTCGGCGGGGAAACGCGAGCCGAGGAACGTCTGCCCGTGCGTGCCGCCCAGCACCTGATCGTGCGTCGAGAGGATCTCGACGTCGCCGGTCGGACTCGACCGGAGCTGCACGCTCGGGCTCCGGATCTCCTCGGCGACGATGCGCTCCTCGACGATCCCGCCCTCGACCGCGAGCGCGGCGTAGAACTCGGCCGCGCCGGGCGCGTCGTCCTCGAGGCGGATCTCGAGTGCCCGCCGCTCGAGCTGGCGCCGCGTCTCGGCGCCGGCGACGCGGACGACGCCGTTGCCCAGGCCGCCGACGCCGCGATCGAGCTTGACGACCACCTCGCGGATTCCGGGCCGGCGCGCGCGCAGCTCACGCATCGCCGCGATCACGTCCTCGAGCGTCGAGACGCCCTCGACCCCGGCCGGGTGCGGCACGTCCTCGCCGGCGAAGATCCGGCGGCTGCCGGTCTTCGTCCCCCAGTGGAGCAGCGCCGGGTCGGAACCGTAGATCGGCAGCCCGAGGCGGACCGCGAGCTCCACCTCGTACGCGGACATCGCGAACGGGACGATCAGCGAGCGTTCCGGATTCGTGACGAGGCTGCGAATGCGAGCGAGCACGCGCGGGTGGCGGAGGAGCTTCTTCGTCAGGGGCTGCACGCTCCCGTCCGAGAGGGCGACGAGCGTGAGCCTGCGGCGGGCCTCCGCCGTGTCGAGCTCCGGGACGAGGCGGAACCAGTAGTCGACGAGCCGCGGCAGGATCGGCTGCGACGTGACGTAGACGACACGTGAGCGCGGCGCCCGGAGCAGGCTGAGCACGAAGCAGAGGAACCGCTCCTCATACGCGGGGTAGACGGGAGCCAGGTGATCCGGGACGTCGAGGCTGATCGAGTGGACGACGACGACGGTCCGCTCCTCGTCGCCGATCGAGCGCAGCGTCAGCGTCGGCCAGAGCGCGCGCATCCGCTCCTGGAGCTCGGCGAATCGGGTCTCGACTGCGCCCATCCCGCGGCAGTATCGAGGTTCAGGGGTCGACGAGGATCTCGATCTCGCAGACCGGCGCGAAGCCGACCCGGTCGAGGATCGGCCTCGACATCGCCCCCGCCTGGACGACGAGCGCCGGGGTTCCGCGCCGGACAGCCTCGTCCCAACGGGCCCGCACAAGCGCGCGGTAGGCGCCGCGGCCGCGGGCCTCCGGCAGCGTCGCGCCGCCGATCAGGAGCGCTCCGTGGTCGGCAAACACCGCGAGGGCGGTGGCGACCGGCTCGCCGCCGAGCCACGCGAGGAACGTGCTCGCCGCTCCGGGCGCGTCCCGGTCGGCCCAGATTCCCTCCATCGCCGCCCGCTGCTCGGCGCGCTCCCGCGCGGGGATCCGGAAGGCCTCCCACTGGATCTCGCGCGCGCGGGTGAACTCGTCGAGCGTCTCGGCGGCGCGGGCCTCGACGTCGTCCGGTC
>JACDAS010000194.1 GCA_013695295.1 Actinomycetota bacterium
CGCCGTACGGGGTCGCGAAGGCGTATGCGCACTTCATCGTGCGAAGCTACCGCGCCCGCTACGGGCTGCACGCGAGCTCCGGCATCCTCTACAACCACGAGTCGCCCCGCCGCCCGGTCGAGTTCCTCCCGCGGAAGGTTGCAAGGGCCGCGGCCGCGATCAGCCTCGGGCTCGAGGACGAGCTCTTGCTCGGCGATCTCGAGCCCACCCGCGACTGGGGCTACGCACACGATTACGTGCGCGCCATGTGGCTGATGCTCCAGCAGGAGGAGCCGGACGACTACGTGATCGCCACCGGCGCCTCGCACAGCGTCCGCGAGCTCGCCGAGCGCGCGTTCGCCCACGTCGGGCTCGACTGGGCCGCCCATGTCTCGGTCGACGAGTCGTTCCGGCGCGGGCGAGCGGAGCTCCACCGGCTGGTCGGCGATGCCTCGAAGGCCCGCGAGTGCCTCGGCTGGGAGCCCACGGTCGACTTCGACGGGCTCGTGCGGCTGCTCGTGGACGCCGATCTCGCGCGCCTGCGCGGCGGTCGCTAGCTGGAGAGCTCGCGGTAGACCGCGTCGTGGCGGCGCGCGCACTCGTCCCAGGTGAACCCGCGCGCCTGCCGGATTCCGCGCTCCGAGTAGCCCTCGGGCCGCGCGAGCACGTCCAGGAGCGCCTGGGCCATGGCCTCCGCGGACGTCGGGTCGAAGTACCGCGCGGCATCGCCGCACACCTCTCGCAGCGGCTCGATGTCGGAGGCGGCCACGGGGCAGCCGCACGCCATCGCCTCGAGCGGCGGCTGGCCGAACCCCTCGTACAGGCTCGGGAAGACGAGCGCCGCGGCCGTCTGGTAGAGCCGCGTCAGCTCGCCGTTGCTCACGCGACCGCGCTCCTCGACCCCCTGCGGCAGGCGCTGGTCCCTGTGGCCCTGGCCCGTCAGGACGAGGCGGAGACCCGGATGCTCGAGCCGCACTAGCGCGAAGGCCTCGAACAGGCGCTCGTGGTTTTTGTGCGGCCAGCGGTTCGCGGGGTAGAGCACGAACCGGCTCCGGGGCTCGTACGAGGGACGGAAGCGCTCGTGGTCGACGGCGAGGTGGATCGCACGGACGCGGTCCGGCTCGAGGTCGAGTCGCTCGATCAGCGTCTCCCGCGCGTGCTCGGAGATGGTCAGCACGAGCTCGCTCCGGCGCACGGTCCAGCCGTAGACGACCCGGCGATAGCGGAGCTCCGCGGCGGAGAAGAACTCGGGATAGAACTCGTGCTGCAGGTCGAGCACGGTCGTCGCCGCCGGAGGGCGCCGAAGGGGCGGAAGCATCACGGAGAGCGGGAAGTGGATTGCGTCGAGCGAGTCGAGCTCGAGCTGACGACGAAGCGGCCGTGGGTAGACCGCGGCGAGCGACATCGCAGCGGCCCTGCCCGGCAGCGAGCGGGCCGCGCGGTAGGCCGTCACCGTCCGGCTCGGGAGCCCATCCGCCGCGTCGCGGGCGATCGCCGGCACGTAGACGCGGTACTCGAGCTCGCCGACGCGCGCGAGGGCCCGGCAAAGCTCGCGGGCGTACCGCTCGGAGCCGCCGACGACACCCGGGACGAGCGTCAGGAGCGAGATGCCGATCGCCATCCGACGAGGGTATCCGCGCTTACAGCGCCGTAATCCGGCCCGGATAGAATGGCCCGATGCCGGCAGGGGATGGTGAAAGCCCGGGAACTGCAGGGGTTTTTCCGCCCTCTGAGGTAGATGTCGAAGCACTCCTCGCCCAGCTGCGAGTCGAGCTCCGCGGGGGCGGCACCGCGGGCGGCGACGGCGCGCGTCGCGTCGCGCTCGCGGCGCGCGCGCAGGCCGAGCGCACCTGGCCCGTCTCGGCGGAACGTCCGCTCGAGCGTCGCCCGGGACTGAAGGGCATCGTCGGCCGGCCGGTGAAGCCGGTTCTCCGGCGCCTGATGCGTTGGTACGTGGAGCCGCTGGCAGCGGAGCAGCGCGCGTTCAACGACGCCCTGCTGAAGCTCGTCGACGACCTCTCGGAGCGTCTCGACTCGGCGCTTCGTGCACGGGACGAGGCCGGGCGGCAGGCGACCGAGCTCGAGGAGCGGCTACTGCGTCTGGAGCGCCGGGGACCGGCTCCCGTCGCGGCGACGGTCGCTCACCAGCCCGCCGCCGCGGCCGTGCCGGACTACTTCGCCTTCGAAAGCCGCCTGCGCGGCTCGACGGCCGGGGTCGCCGAGCGCCAGGGGGTCTACGTGGACGACTTTCGCGCCGCGGCACCCGTGCTCGACCTGGGCTGTGGGCGGGGCGAGTTTCTCTCGCTGCTTCGCACGGCCGGCGTCGAGGCGCGCGGCGTCGACGCCGACGCCGACATGGTCGCCTACGCCCGCGGGGAGGAACTCGAGGTCGAGCAGGGAGATGTCCTCGCGCACCTCGAGTCGCTGCCGGACGGCTCGCTGGGCGGAATCTTCGCGGCCCAGCTCGTCGAGCACCTCCCACCCGGGGCGCTGCTGCGGCTGCTCGAGCTCGTGCACGCGAAGCTCCGGGCGGGGGGACTCCTCGTCGCCGAGACGATCAACCCGCTATCGCCGCTCGCCCTCCGCAACTACTTCGCCGACCTCACGCACGCGCAGCCTCTCGTCCCCGAGACGCTCGCTCTGCTGGCCCGCCAGGCAGGGTTCTCCCGGGTCGAGACGCGGTTCCTGAACGAGCCCGCGGAGCGGCTCGAGCTGCCCGAGGATCCCCTGCTGGC
>JACDAS010000217.1 GCA_013695295.1 Actinomycetota bacterium
ATCCTCTGGGCGCTCCCCGCAGCGGGAGTCCAGGTGCTGAAGCCCTACCAGCAGGCGAGGCTGACCAGCTTCACGAACCCGGACTCGGACCCGCGCGGGACGACCTACAACGTCAACCAGTCGATCCTCGCCGTCGGTTCCGGGGGTCTCGACGGGCGGGGGGTCGACCAGGGGACGCAGACCGCTCTCAACTTCCTGCCCGAGCACGCAACCGACTTCGCCTTCGCCTCGCTCGCCGAGCAGCGGGGCTTCCTGGGGGCGTCCTTCCTGCTCCTCCTCTACCTGCTCGTCGTCTGGCGTGGCCTCAAGGTCGTGACCGTCGCGCGCGACGCGTACTCGGCGATCGTCGCCGGGGGGATCGTCGTCGCGCTCCTCTTTCAGATCTTCGTCAACGTCGGCATGACACTCGGGATTGCGCCGATCACCGGGATCCCGCTGCCGTTCGTGAGCGTCGGCGGCTCCTCGATGATCGCGAACCTGCTCGCGATCGGGATCCTGCAGGCGATCCACCTCCGGGGGATGAGCGCCCGCCGCGTCTCGCGGCGCCCCGCCCGCTGAGAACCGGTTCAGAAATGACGCCTCGGCAGGCGGAGTGCTCCATCTCGAAACGAGTCTCTGAACACTCTGCCGTCCGGTCCTGGACCTACGATCGCGGCCATCGACGAGTCGGAGGTGACGCCGGTGCGCGACGAGCTCGAGGTCGAGGAACTGCTGCTGATCGAGGAGGCCGACGCCTGGTTCGAGTATCTAGAGGCGACCCGCGGGCAGAGCGAGACGCGCTACGCGGAGCTCGAGCCCTGGGCCTGGGCCCGGCTCAACCAGCGCCTTCGAGGCATCAGCACTAGGCGCGCCCGGCTCCGCCCGGCCGCGGCGTGAAGACCCTTCGCCCGACCGCCCCGCGCTGCCGGGGGCCCGCGTTGCTAGCCTTGAAGCCACGGCTCATGCCGATGGCATTTCCCCCACCCATGCGCAGCGCGATCGATCTCGGCCTCCGGCCGCGGCTCGCGCGCGTGCACAGCGAGGAGTACAGGTTTGGTTCTCTCATGGTTTCGTCGCAAGAAGCAGCAGTCCGGGGACGGAGCGCCTGACGACGCGTCCGCAGCTCCCAAAGCAGTAGTCGAAGCACCGCCCTCGCAGGGCGAGGATCCCGATTCCCAGCGGCCCCGTCGCCGCCGTGGCAACCGCGGCGGGCGTGGCCGCGCAAAGCGTCCGGCCGAAGGCGTCGATGCGAAGGCTGACGGCGCACCCGCCGCGCGCACCCAGCACCCCGCGCGGGACCGGACTCGCAAGGACGGCGCTGCGAAGGAGGGCGCCGAGAAGAAAGAGGGCGCCGCGAGACGAGACGGTTCGGAGCCGGCCCGCTCGTCGCGCTCTCGGTCTTCGACGCGTCGCCGCCAGCCGCCTCGGCGGCCACCGCTCCCGCCCGCCAGGCGCGAGCTGCTGATCTCGGTCGGCGTCTCCGAGCAGCGCGTGGCCGCGCTCGAGGACGACCGGGTCGCCGAGGTGTACCTCGAGCGTCCCGAACGCCGCTCGATCGCGGGGAACATCTACAAGGGCTCGGTCGACAACGTCCTGCCCGGGATGGAGGCCGCTTTCGTCGAGATCGGCCTCGAGAAGAACGGATTCCTCTACGTGGACGAGATCGTGACGCCCGAGCTCGAAGGGAAGGGCCACCGGCGCATCCAGGATCTGCTGAGCCGCGGTCAGCAGGTGCTGGTTCAGGCGGTCAAGGACCCGATGAAGTCGAAGGGTGCTCGTCTGACGACGGAGATCTCGCTGCCGGGCCGGTTCGTCGTCTTCGTGCCGCTCGGCGAGGGCTTCGGCGTCTCGCGGCGCCTGCCGGACGAGGAGCGAGTTCGGCTGCGGGAGATCGTCAAGAGCCTGGATGTCCCGAAGGGCGGGGTGATCATCCGCACCGCCGCCGAGGGTGCATCGGGCGAGGACGTCGAGCGCGACCTCGTCTTCCTCCAGCGGCTCTGGAAGACGATCGAGGCGCGCGCCAAGCAGGTGCACGCGCCCTCGCTCGTCTACCAGGAGGCCGAGCTACCGCTCCGCGTCGTCCGCGATCTCTTCACCGAGGACTTCGAGCGCGCCCACGTCGACCACGATCGGACGTTCAAGCGCATCGTCGGCTACCTCAAGAAGACCTCCCCCCACATGGTCGAGCGGGTCGTCCGCGACAAGGAGAAGGAGCCGCTGTTCGAGCGCTTCGGCGTCGACGCCGAGATCCGCTCGACGCTCTCGCGCCGGGTCGACCTGCCCTCGGGCGGCTACCTGATCTTCGACTACGCGGAGGCGTTCACCGTCATCGACGTGAACACCGGTCGCTTCGTCGGCTCGCGTTCGAAGAGCTCGGGCGCGCGGCTGGAGGACACGATCACGAAGAACAACCTCGAGGCGGTCAAGGAGGTCGTGCACCAGCTCCGCCTGCGTGACATCGGCGGGATCATCGTCATCGACTTCATCGACATGGGCAGCCCGAAGAACCGCGAGCTCGTGGAAGAGGCTCTGAAGAACGAGCTCGAGCGGGACCGGACGAAGACCTACGTCGTCGAGATCTCGCCGCTCGGGCTGGTGGAGATGACGAGGCAGAACGTGACCGAGGGGCCGCGCGAGATCCTGACCAAGCGCTGTCCGACCTGCGCCGGCGACGGTTTCGTCGTCTCCGAGGCCTCGGCTGCGGTCGAGGTCGAGCGCCGTCTGCGCACGCTCGCCGCCGGCTCCAGGCACCAGGCCTACCGGGTCGAGCTGAACGCACGGGTTGCCTCCCTCGTCGTCGGGCCCGGGGCGCAGCGCCTCGCCGAGATCGAAGCGCAGGCGAAGCGCAAATTCGAGCTCGTGGGGCGAGCCGACGTCCACCTCGACCACTTCGCCGTGCTCGGGCAGGGGAAGCTGGCGGACGTTTCCCCTGAGACCGAGCCGGCCGAGGGCAGCGAGCTCGAGGTGAAGCTCGTCGAGCTCGGGCTCTACGATCCGGCGGCCGGCGTCGCCAAGCTCGGGGGGTACACCGTCGTGGTGGCGGACGCGGCCAAGCTCGTCGGCAAGAAGGTCAAGGTGCAGGTCGCCCGCGTCTTGGACGGCGTCGCCTACGCCACTCTTGCCGGACGGAAGGACGAGTCGATCGCGCCGATCACCGCCGAGGCGGAGGCGGAGAAGCCGACCCGGGCGCCGAGGGGCAGGAAGGCTGCGCCGCCGGGCGACGGCGTCGTGATCGAGGAGGTCGGGGGCGCCGCCGAGGTCGAAGAGCCGCCGGAGCCCGGCCCGGAACCCGCAGACGCGGTCGCGCCGGCCGAGCGACGCCCGAAGGCCGCAGACGCGGTCGACGGGCCGGCGGCTTCTGACGGTGGGGACTCCGAGTCCGAGACCCCCGGCGAGACTCCGAAGCGCAGGACTCGACGCGGGTCCCGCGGCGGGCGAGGGCGAAAGAAGCGCCCGGCCGAGAGTGTCTCCCCTGACGGGGCGGGCGGGGCCGAGGAAAGCGACGGGGATGCCACGGAGGCCGTGGCCGAGCCTGCCACGTCCGCGCCAGGCCCGAGGATCCACGTCCCGCCGGCCGACCTCGGCCGCGAGGTGATCGACGGCGAGGGGCCGGCCGAGGCCGTGGCAGAGCTCGTGGAGGCCGAAGGCGGACCACCGGCCGAGGGCGAAGGCCCGAAGCGCAAGCGGACGAGGCGAGGAAGCCGCGGTGGGCGGAACCGGCGCCGCAAGCCCGCCGGCGGGAACGGGGCCGGGCCCGAGGCGGAGGTCGCCACGGCTACCGAGCCGGTTGCCGAGCCCGAGGCCGTCTGAATGAGAGCGCTTCTGAGCAATGCGGCTCTTGCCGATCCTGGCTACACTCCTGGCTGACGTGGGCGTCCGCCCGCGTTTTCACGTTTAGCTCATGACGTACGCAGTCATCTCACTCGGGGGCAAGCAGTACCGCGTCCAGGAGGGCGAGCGTCTGCTCGTGGACCGGCTCGCCCACGACGAAGGGAAGACGTTCACCCCGGACCTGCTGCTCGTGGGCGGTGACGGCGACGTGA
>JACDAS010000225.1 GCA_013695295.1 Actinomycetota bacterium
GAGCGCCTGCGCGATCGTCGAGGTCGCGCGCAGCACGTCCACGACGACGGCTACGGGTGCCGAGAGCGTCTCGGCCGGAGTGAACGCGACATGGACGCGCATGCCCGCCGGTACGCTACTCGCGGCCCTGCCGAATGCCGACCTGCTACCGCCACCCGGACCGCGAAACCGGTCTCTCATGTTCGGACTGCGGACGTCCGATCTGCGTCGACTGCATGACCTCGGCACCGGTCGGGATCCGCTGCCCTGACCACTCCGGACGACCGGTCGGCGCCGCGCGCGTCGCCAGCACGGTGAGCCGCTCTAGACTTGGCTCGACCCCCGCGATCGTGACGAAGGCGCTGATCGCAATCAACGTCGCGGTCTACTTCGTCGGAGTCGGCCAGGGCGTCGGGATCAACCAGCCGGGGGGTCGCCTCTTCGCGGACGGATGGCTCTACGGGCCGAGCGTCGCGAACGGCGACTGGTGGCGGCTGATCACGTCCGCCTTCCTGCACGCGAATCTGCTCCACATCATCTTCAACATGCTCGCGCTCTGGTGGTTCGGCGCCGCCGTCGAGGCCGCGCTCGGGCGGTGGCGCTTCCTCGCGCTCTACGCCGTCGGCGGCCTGGCCGGCTCGGCCGGCGCGCTGCTGGCGACCCCCACGGCCGTCACGGTCGGCGCCTCCGGCGCCATCTTCGGGATCCTCGGCTCGATGCTGATCATCGAGTACCAGCAGACGGGCAGCTTCTCCGGGAACGCGCTGACCCTGATCGCGGTCAACCTCGCCTTCACCTTCGCGGTGCCGAACATCTCGATCGGCGGCCACCTCGGCGGCCTCGTGGGCGGGATCCTCGGCACGCTGGCGCTTTCGCGCTTCGGCCGCGGGCACGCGGCCTACGGCCGCCTGGGAGCACTCGGGTTCGCGGGCCTCGCCGCTATCGCCGTGGCCTCCGTGGCCGTCTCGTACTGGAAGGTCCGCGGGCTCGTCTGAGGCGTTAGCCCCGTGACCCAGCTCTCCGTTGTCTTGATGATCGCGCCGGTGCTCGGCGAGGAAGCGTAGGACCCGGCCCAGTTGTCGACAGCTTGGATGCTGGCCGCGTATCGCTGCGGCCGAGGCTCGTCGAGCGCCTCTGCAACGAGGCTTGATTTTTTCCGAACCGAGCTAGACCGGCTCGTCGATCGGCAGGACGATCGCCGTCACGCCCTCGACCCGTACGACCTCGACCCGCGCGCCCGACGGGATCGCGGGCGCGTCCTCGAAGTAGGCCCGCGCGGTCCAGTACTCGGTGCCGATCCGCACCTGGCCGCGGCCTTCCCCCGCGTCGATCGGTTGCGTGACGACACCCCGGCGGCCCGCCAGCGTGTGGACGTTCGACTTGACGACCGGGCCGCGGAACATCCGCGTCGCGATCCGCCGGGTCAGGCCCATCCCGAGCAGCGAGACTCCGCAGAAGATGAGGACCTGGCTCCAGAGCGGGGCGCCGAGGCCGGCCACGATCGCGGCCGCCAGCCCGGCGACGCCGAAGTAGACCGCGACGAAGGTGAGCGTCATCGCCTCGACGCCGAGCAGGACGACGCCGACGATCAGCCAGACGAGCCAGGCCATCTAAGGGCCTGTCCAAGAGGCGTGCCGGGCTCCCGCGCGACGAGCGGCGCGCTGCAGCGCCCTCAGTAGCCCCAATCCGCCCGCAGCTTGGGACTCCCTGCATCGTTGCATCGCTTGCGTCTCGCACGCCATTGAGCGGCAGCTCCCTTTCAGACGGCCCCTAGGCCCTACTGCGAGGCCGTCGGACGGCCGTCCGTGCCCTTCGCAGTCTCCTGGCCCGCCTGGAACGCGGCGCCGAAGGCCGAAGCGGCGCCCATCGAGCCGAGCGCGTCCGACGGCAGCAGGAGGAGCTTCATCGACTGGCCGTTCGCCACCTGGGGCAGCGTCAGCAGGTACTGGTAGGCGAGGAGATCGGGTGTCGGGTTGCCGTCGTGGATCGCCTGGAACACCTGACGCGTGGCCTCGGCCTCACCGACCGCGCGCAGGATCTTCGCCTCCTTCTCGCCCTCGGCCTTCAGGATCGCGCCGGCCCGCTGGCCCTCGGCGGTCAGGATCTGGGACTGCTTCTCGCCCTCGGCGTTCAAGATCGCGGCGCGCTTGTTCCGCTCGGCGCGCATCTGCATCTCCATCGCCTCCTGAATCGTCGCCGGCGGGTCGATCGACTTCAGCTCGATCCGGTTGACGCGGATCCCCCAGCGCTCGGTCGCCTCGTCAAGGACGATCCGGAGCTCGCTGTTGATCTTGTCGCGGGAGGTGAGGGCCTCCTCGAGCGAGAGCGAGCCGATCACGTTCCGGAGCGTCGTGATCGTCAGCTGTTCGACCGCGAGGAGCAGGTTCGCGACCTCGTAGGTGGCGCGGAACGGGTCGGTGATCGTGAAGTAGAAGACCGTGTCGATCGAGATCGTCACGTTGTCCTGCGTGATCACCGGCTGCGGCTCGAAGGTGACCACCTGCTCGCGCAGGTCGACGAGCGGCCTCCGCAGGCGGTCGACGAACGGGATCAGGAGGTGCAGCCCCGGGTCGAGGGTCTTGGTGTACCGGCCGAGGCGCTCGACGATCCCGGCGCGAGCCTGCGGGATGATCCGCACCGCGCGCCCGACCACGATCAGGACCAGGAACAGAATTGCGAGGGCGACGATCAGGGCGACCATGCGTAGGACCTCCGTCCGGGAGAGGAGCTGAGCGGGCGACGCCGCACGGCGAGTGTAGAGCCGTCAGCCCGCGGACGTGACCGCGACCACTCCCGCCTCCGCGAGCGCCGCCTGCGCGGCGGCGAGCCGCGCCAGCGGCACGCGGAAGGCCGAGCACGACACGTACTCGAGCCCGAGGGAGTGGCAGAACGCGACCGACGCGGCCTCGCCCCCGTGCTCGCCGCAGATGCCGAGTTTCAGCTCGGGCTTGACGCTGCGTCCCCGCTCGACGGCGATCCGCATCAGGTCGCCGACGCCGTCCTGGTCGATCGTCTCGAACGGGTCCCGCTCGAGGATCCCCTGCTCCAGGTAGGGGGCGAGGAACCGGCCGGCGTCGTCCCGCGAGAGCCCGAGCGCCGTCTGGGTCAGGTCGGTCGTCCCGAAGGAGAAGAAGTCGGCATGCTCGGCGATCTCGTCGGCGCGGATGCAGGCCCGGGGGAGCTCGATCATCGTCCCCACGAGGTAGTCGAGTGAGCCCTCCTCGGTGGCGGTCTCGACCGTGAGGTCTCGCAGCCGGGCGAGCTCCTCGCCGAAGCCCACCAGCGGGTGCATGATCTCGACGAGCGGCGCCTCACCGGTTCGCTCGCGCACCGCCAGGGCGGCGCGGACGATCGCGCGCACCTGCATCTCGTAGATCTCCGGGTGCAGCAGGCCCAGGCGGCAGGCCCGCCAGCCGAGCATCGGGTTCGACTCCTGGAGCGCGCGGATCCGTTCCCGGACCCGCTCGTCGACGGCCTCCTCGAGGGGCGGCAGGAACTCGTGGAGCGGCCAGTCGAGCAGGCGGATCGTGACGGGCAGGCCGGCCATGGCCTCGAAGATCCCCTCGAAGTCGGCCTGCTGAATCGGCAGCAGGCGGTCGAGGACGGCGCGGCGGCCCTCCTCGTCGGCCGCAAGGATCATCTCCCGCACGAGCGGAAGCCGGTCGCCCTCCCTGAACATGTGCTCCGTCCGGCACAGCCCGATCCCCTCGGCTCCGAACTCCCGTGCCTTCGCGGCCTCCTCGGGCGTGTCCGCGTTGGCGCGCACCCGGAGCCGACGGATCTCGTCTGCCCAATCGAGGATCGTCTGGAAGTCTTCGTTGATGCTCGGGGCGACGAGCGGCACCGCTCCGACGATCACCGCGCCGGAGCCGCCGTCGATCGTGATCAGGTCGCCCTCGCGAAGGTCGTGGCCCGCGAGCTTGGCCGTCCGGGCGGCGTTGTCGACGCTCAGCTCCTCGCAGCCGGTGATGCAGGGCGTGCCCATGCCGCGAGCCACGACCGCCGCGTGCGAGGTCAGCCCACCGTGGGCGGTGAGGATCCCTGCAGCGTGGAGCATCCCGTGGAAGTCGTCCGGGGTCGTCTCCCAGCGCACGAGGATCACGGGCTCCCCCTCCTTGCCACGCGCCTCGGCCGTGTCTGCGTCGAAGACCACGGCACCGCAGGCCGCGCCGGGCGACGCGTTCAGGCCCCTCGCCACCACCTCGACGTCGGCCTTCGGGTCGATCATCGGGTGCAGGAGCTGGTCGAGCTGGCCGGGGTCGATCCTCGCCACCGCCTCCTCGCGATCGATCAGCCCCTCCTCGACCATGCCCACAGCGCTCTTGAGAGCAGCCACCGCAGTGCGCTTGGCGCTGCGCGTCTGGAGGAGGTAGAGCTCGTCGTCCTCGACCGTGAACTCGATGTCCTGCACGTCGCGGTAGTGCTCCTCGAGCCGGCGCATCGTGGCCAGCAGCCGCTCGAAGGCCCGGGGCAGCCGCGCCTGCATCCGCTCGAGCGGCTCGGGTGTGCGAATACCCGCGACCACGTCCTCGCCCTGTGCATCCGCGAGGAACTCGCCGTAGAGGCCGCTCTCGCCGGTCGACGGGTCGCGCGTGAAGCAGACGCCCGTGCCGGAGCGCTCGCCCTTGTTGCCGAAGACCATCTGGACCACGTTGACCGCCGTGCCGAGGTCGTCGGGGATCTCGTGAGCCCTGCGATAGACCTGCGCCCGCGGGGTCTCCCACGAGTCGAAGACGGCGCGGATCGCGCGCGTCAGCTGGGCGCGGGCGTCCTGGGCGAACGGGCCGCCGGTCTCCTGCGCGTAGAGGCCCTTGAACGTGTCGACCAGACCTTCCAGGTCCGTATCGGTGAGCTCGACGTCCTGCGAGACGCCCCGGGCGCGCTTCAGGCTCGCGAGCTCCTGCTCGAAGCGGTGCCCGTCGATTCCCTCGACCACCTCGCCGTACATCTGGATCAGCCGCCGGTAGGAGTCGTACGCAAAGCGCGGGTTGCCCGTGGCCGCGGCGAGCCCGGCGACGGCGTCGTCGTTCAGTCCCAGGTTCAGGATCGTGTCCATCATTCCCGGCATCGAGACGGCCGCGCCCGAGCGGACGGAGACGAGCAGCGGGTCGCGCGGGTCGCCGAAGCGCTTGCCCGTCTTCTCCTCGAGCGCGCGCAGGTGCTCGTCCACCTCGGCCTCGAGCCCGTCGGGCAGCCGGTTGCCCGCGACCATGTAGGCGCGGCAGGCGTCGGTCGTGATCGTGAAGCCGGCCGGGACGGGAACCCCGAGCGCCGTCATCTCCGCGAGGCCGGCCCCCTTGCCGCCGAGGAGCTCCTTGCCTCCGGCGGAAGGCTCGTCGAAGTCGTACACGTAGCGCGCGGCGGTCATGGACCCGGAATCTTCCCATGCCTGGCCCGGATCGGCGCCATCCCGGCGCACGAAACGACGTCCCCCACTGCGACCCTGCCGGGCCGGGCGACCTCGCCCCAGACCCCGAACGGCAGCGGCTCGCGGGTCTCGACCTCGGAGCGGTAGGCGGCGATCGCGGCCAGGGTGTCGAGGTCGCGGATCCCCGTGTCGGGATTCTGCGTCGTAACCGCGCAGCGGCCGACGTGCGCGTGCAGGCGGACGGATGCCTCGCCGAGCTGGACGTCGCGGCCGAGCCAGTCGTCCTCCTCGTGCGCGTCGACACCCGAGACGCCGAACAGCATCCGGAACCGGCGGCCGTCGACCGGCGCCGCCACGCCGGCCGCAGCCGCCAGCGCTCCGAGCGAGGCCTCGGAGACGAGCGAGACCGTGCCCTGCCCGCCCCGGTCGACTCCGCCGCCGGGCGCGTCGACACGCACGAGCCGAAGCGGCCGCCCTCCGAAGGCCGACAGTGCCCTTCCCCAGGGCCCCTCCAGGAGCCTCCCCTCCACCGGTCGCCCGTAGAAGTCGGCCACGACCCGCTCTCCGGTCTCGACTGCTCCTGCGACCGTCTCGCCGGCCGGAAACGTGAGCGCCAGCCGCCCCGCAGCCTCGTCGTAGTCGGGCACGACGCCGACGAGCGGCCCGAGGCGCTTGCCGTTCAGCATCCGCCCGCCCGCGTCGAGCACGTAGAAGCGCCGGTTCTCCCAGACGCCCTCCGGCTCGAGCTCCACCGAGTCTCGGCGAACGAGGGCGAGACCCTTCACGGGCGCGATCGAGATCCAGGCGACCCGCGCGGGCACGGTCTCATCCTAGAAGCGAGGGTCTTTTCCCACGCGCTCGTTCGGTCGGTTCAGACCGATCACGGGCAGAGCCCGCGATCTGAGGCGGGCATCGCAAGCGACGCCCTAGGATCAGCAGCAGCCCGTGCCCTGCTTCGTCTGCGAGACGTGCGGCGTCCAGCACGCCGAGAGCGCCGCGCCACCCGAGCGGTGCGCGATCTGCGAGGACGAGCGCCAGTACGTCGGCTGGGGCGGCCAGCGTTGGACGACCCTCGAGGAGCTGCGCCGGACGCACCGGAACGAGCTCCGCGACGACCATGGCCTCGTCGGAATCGGCGTCACCCCCGAGTTCGGCATCGGCCAGCGCGCGCTGCTCGTCCCCGAGCGGGGCGGCAACGTCCTCTGGGGGTGCACCGCGCTGCTCGACTCCGACCTCCCCGGCCGAATCCGGGCGCTCGGCGGGCTGAGCGCGGTCGCGATCGACCACCCGCACTTCTACTCCACGATGGTCGAGTGGGCGGAGGCCTTCTCGTGCCCGGTCTTCCTACACGCGGCCGACCGCAGCTGGGTGATGCGCCCCGACGAGCGACTCGTGTTCTGGGAAGGGGAGACGTACGCGCTCGCGCCAGGGCTGACGCTGGTGCGGCTCGGCGGCCACTTCGACGGCGGCTCGGTGCTGCACTGGGCTGACGGGCAGGCCCTGCTGACCGGCGACATCGTCACGGTCGTCCAGGATCGGCGCTTCGTCAGCTTCATGTACAGCTATCCGAACCTGATCCCGCTGCCGGCCCGTCAGGTGCGACGGATGGCCGCGGCTCTCGAGCCGTACTCGTTCGACCGGATCTACGGGGGGTGGTTCGGGCGGGTGGTCGAGCGCGGCGGCAAGGAGGCGGTCCGGCGCTCGGCGGAGCGCTACGTGCGGCGGCTCAGCGGTGGCGGCGCGCTCTGAACTCCGCCACCCAGGCGAGCGCGCGCAAGCCCATCCACAGCGGCGTCATCAGGACGTAGAACAGAACCGTCGCGAAGCCGAGGGCGGTCCACCACACGCCCCAGCGCCAGAGCGGCACGGGCGGCTTTGGCTTCATGCTTCCGCGCCCACGACCCCGGCCCGGCGCTGCTCGACGAGCCGGAGGATCCGGTGCGAGGTCTCCTCGATCGAGAGGTCGGTGATCTCGAGCACCGGGCAGCCGAGCCGCCGGTGGATCGCCTCGGCATGCTCGAGCTCCTCGTAGATCTCCACGAGCTGCGCGTAGGCCCGGCGGCTCGCGCGCATGTGGCGTACACGCTCCTGCCGGATCTCGACGAGCCTGCTCGCGTCGATCGTCAACCCGACGATCTTCAGCGGGTCGATCTCGAACAGCGCCGGAGGCGGCTCGATTCCGCGGACGATCGGGACGTTCGCGGTCTTGAAGCCCTGGTAGCCGAGGTACATCGAGAGGGGCGTCTTCGACGTCCGCGACACGCCGACGAGGACGATGTCGGCCTCCACGAGGCCGCTGCCGACGCCGTCGTCGTGCTTGACCGCGAACTCGATCGCCGCGATCCGCTTGAAGTACGCCGAGTCGAGCGGGTGTCTCGCACCCGGGCGCATCCTCGCGGCCATGCCCGACACCTTGGCGACCTCGGCGAGCGGCTGGCCGAGGATGTCGCAGAAGTGAAGCTCCGCCCCTTCGCAGAGCGCGCGCATCGGCTCGCGGAGCTCCTCGTCCACGAGCGTGTAGAGCAGGACCGCCGGCCTGCCCTTCGCACGCTCGACCGCGAGGCGAAGATCGTCCACCGTCTCGATCCGCGGGTGGCGGATCTCCTCGAACACCTGCTCCGGAAACTGCGCCTCGAGCGCCTGCACGAGCCGGGCCGCGGTCGCCCCGGTCGAGTCGGAGACGACGTGCAGCTCGACCGGGGTGTTCATCGGGGGATCTGCGCCAGGTCGCCGAGCTTGCCCACGGCCTCGTGGACGTCCCGCAGAAGTCGCAGGCGATTCGCCCTGATCGACGAGTCCTCGGCCATGACGAGCACGTCGGCGAAGAATTTCTCCACCACGGGTGCGAGCTCGGCGGCCGAGGCGAGCGCCTCGTCGAAGCGTCGCTCGGCCACCTGATCGAGATCGAGCCGCTGCAGGGCCTCCGCGAGGGCGAGCTCGGCCGGCTCGTGCAGGAGGGCCGGATCCACCTCGCTCGCGCTGTCGGTCTTCGCCGAGATGCGGCCGGCCCGCGTGTACACCTCGTGCACGGGCCCGAGCCGCTCGTCCGGCAGCTCGGCGAGGAAGCGCGCGAGCGCGGCGACGGCGCCCAGGTCGGAGACGGCGGAGCGCCTGGCTGCCCGCACGGCCTCGACGGGGACGTCGAGCAGGCTCCCGTAGCGCTCCTCGACGAAGTCGCGCACCTCGGGTGCGAGGTCGGAGCGCTCGATCCGCAGGTCCCCCTCGTCGGCGAGCCGGCAGAGGCCGATCGCCGCCCGGCGCAAACCGAACGGGTCACGCGAGCCGGTCGGCCTGTGACCGAGCTCGAAGGCGACCGTCAGAGTGTCGATCCGATCCGCCGCCGCCAGCACCTTCCCGGGGTCGGTCTGCGGTAGCGGCCCGCTTGCGGAATCCGGCAGGAACTGCTCCTCGACCGCGCTGCACACGGCCTCGGGATACCCCGCGAGCCGGGCGTACTCGGCGCCGATCTGACCCTCGAGGTCGGGGAACTCGCGCACGAGCTCGGAGGCCTGGTCGGCCTTGGCGAGCCGCGCAGCCTCGAGCGAGGCCTCCCCCCCGCCGAGCCGCTCCACCAGCTGCCGCAGCCGCTCAGTCTTGTCCGCGAAGCTGCCGGCCCCGGCGAAGAAGGTGATCGAGCCGAGCCTCTCTGCGAGGCGGTCGATCCCCTGGGCGACGTCGCGCTCGAAGGTGAAAGCCGCGTCCTCGAGCCGGTTCTCGAGCACGGCCTCGTTGCCCGAGCGGACGACCTCCGCGTTCCCGCCGTTCGCGACGAAGGCGAACCGGTTGCCCCCGAGCGGGAAGTAGCGCTGGTGCGCCTGCATCGCCGCGACGGCGACGGGCTCCGGCAGTTGCAGGTAGCGCTCGTCGAAGCTTGCCTCGAGCACGAGCGGGCTCTCGGCGAGATGGATTACCTCCTCGAGCACGCCGGCCGGGTCGCTCCAGCCGCCGATCGCATCGAGCCCGGCGACGATCAGGCGCCGGCGCTCCGCGGCGTCCGGCTCGACGCCCGCCGCGCGGAGCACCTCGAGATAGGCGCTCGCCGAGGCGACCTCCACCTGCTGGTGAGTGAATCGATGGCCGTACGAGGTCTCCCCCAGGAGGGTCTCGGCGTCGAGCTTCGCGAGCAGCCACCGGATCGGCCGTGGGAAACGCAGGCCGCTGTCGTCCCAGCGCATCGGCTTGCCAAAGGCGAGTCCACGAACCACGGCGTCGAGCTGCGTCGGGAGGAGCTCGCGGACGTCACGTCCCGGCACCTCGATGCCGAGGAAGCCTGCACGGACCTCGAGTGACTCGACAGAGACCCCGTGCCGGCGTGCGAACCCGTCGGCAGCCCGGTCGCGAAGCGCCTCGGGCGGCCCCTTGACCCACTCGTCCGGACTCCGCTCTGGGAGCCCCTCGACGAGCACGGCGAGGCGCCGCGGCCCGACCAGGACGTGCGCCGGGGCGACCCCGAGCAGCGTCCGGCAGAGCTCCGGGAGCTGGGTCTCGGCCTCGCGGCACGCGCTCGCGGGCAGCTCCTCGCAGCCGATCTCAAGCAGCAGCGTCGGCATCGCCCTCGAGCTCGAGCTGGAGCTGGCAGACGGCGCGCGCGAGGTTGCGTACGCGCGCGATGTAGGCGGCCCGCTCGGTCACGGAGACCGCGCCGCGGGCGTCGAGCTGGTTGAAGCCGTGCGAGCACTTCAGCACCTGGTCGTAGGCGGGGAGCGGGAGGCGGCGCTCGACGAGGTGGCGGCACTCGGCCTCGTGCTCCGAGAAGCGTCTCGCCAGCACGTCGACGGGAGCCTCCTCGAAGTTGTACGCCGACCACTGCCGTTCGTTCTCGCGGAAGACGTCCCCCCAGGTGACGCCGGGAGCCCACTCGAGCTCGAGCACGGAGCGCTTGCCCTGGACGAACAGGCCCAGGCGGTCGAGCCCGTAGGTGATCTCGGCGGGGATCAGGTCGAGGTCGAGCCCGCCCATCTGCTGGAAGTACGTGAACTGCGTCACCTCCATGCCGTCGAGCCACACCTCCCAGCCGAGCCCCCACGCGCCGAGTGTCGGTGCTTCCCAGTTGTCCTCGACCAGACGCGGATCGTGGCGCAGCAGGTCGATCCCGATGTGCTCGAGCGAGGAGAAATAGACGTCGAGCACGTCCTCGGGGGCCGGCTTCAGCACGACCTGGTACTGCCAGAACTGCTGGAAGCGGAAGGCGTTCTCACCGTAACGGCCGTCGCCGGGGCGAATCGACGGCTCGACGTAGGCGGTGCGCCAGGGCTTCGGGCCGAGGCAGCGGAGCGTCGTCGCCGGGTTCAGCGTCCCCGCCCCCACCTCGGTGTGGTACGGCTGCATCAGGACGCAGCCTCGCTCGGCCCAGAAGGACTGGAGCGCGGAGATCATGTCCTGGTAGTTCAGGGCCACGGGCGAACCCTACTTCCGCTCCATCACTTTCTTGCCCCGCCGCTCGAAGCCGAAGCGCTCGTAGAGGCGGTGCGCGTCGGCCGTGTTCAGGAGCCAGTGCTGCACCCCGTCAGGATCGTTCTCGACCATCTCGCGGACGATCTCGCCACCCAGGCCCCGTCCCCTGAACTCGGAGAGCACGTACACGTCGGCGAGGTACGCGCAGACGGCGCCGTCGGAGAACGAGCGGGCGAATCCGACCTGACGGCCGCCGTGATACACGCCCACGACTCGGCGCGCCTGCGCGATCAGCCGCTCCTGCAGCTCGCGCGGCCGTCCCTTCGCCCAGTACGACTACCTCCGAGATGAACCGGTGCACCTCGTCGACATCGACCCGGCTCCGGTCGTCGTCGAGCTCGAATCCCCCGGCGAGGGTGCGTCTCACGCCGGGACGGTGCGCAGGCGGAAGCCGCCGTGGTGCTCGTACGACGAGGTGACCACGCGGAGGGCCTCCCGTGCGGCTCGCTCGGCGAGCCCGGCGCTCGCGGCCTCGGCGAGCGGCCGGCGCAGGAGCGAGTCCATCCCCGTCAGGCCCTGCTGCGAGAGCGCGATCGCGCCGGCCGAGCATCCGCTGCAGACGGCTCCGCCCGCCGTGGGCGAGTAGCCGGCGAGCTCGGCGGTCGAGCCGCAGTCGGCGCAGCTCGTCAGGTGCGGGAGGTAGCCGGAGAGCCAGAGCAGCTTCAGCTGGAACGAGAGGCCGAGCGGATCGAGCTGCGGCGGCGTCTCGTGCGGCTCCGCTCCGTCGAGCAGCTCCAGGAAGCGTGTGAGGGCTCCGAACGCCCTCGCATTTGCCTCCTGCTCGGTGAAGAGCCGGAGCATCGCCTCCAGCCCGATCAGGCCGACCCCGAGCCGGTAGGGATCCTCGCGCGCAGCGTGGTGGGAGTCGATCAGGTCGACGCCGGTGATCGTGCCGAGCTCCCCGCTTCCCTGGTGGAGGAAGAGCTCCACGTGGCTGAGCGGCTCGAGGCGCGCCCCGAAGCGCGACTTCGTGCGGCGGATCCCCTTGGCCACCGCGCCGACCCGCCCGCGATCGAGGGTGTACAGGTGGAGGACCCGGTCGGCCTCGCCGAGACGGAAGGAGCGCAGGACGACTGCCTCGGTGCGGTAGGTGCGGCCCATCCCGGCCAGTCTAGGGGCCGGTCCGGAAAGTGGCCGCGGGCCCGTCAGACGCCCCGATTCGCATTCGCGACAGCTACCTGAGACGCCTCCGGGAAACTCTCGACCGCGTTTCTGCGTTGGAAACTCGGATGGCCAGGATCCGGATGTACTCCACCCGCTGGTGCGGCTACTGCGTCCGCGCCAAGGCGCTCCTCGAGAGCAGGGGGCTCCCGTTCGAGGAGATCATGCTCGACGACGACCCGCTCTTCCGGCAGAAGCTGTTCGAGCTCACAGGCGGGTGGACGGTGCCGCAGATCCTGATCGACGAGGAGGCGATCGGCGGGTACACGGAGCTCTGGGCGCTGGACAAGCGGGGGCTGCTCGACGAGCTGGCCGCGTAGGCCGTCCGCTCTCGCTAGCCGAACCGCTGGCAGCGGGGGCAGAACCACGTTCCCCTGCCGCCGACCCGGATCTTCGCGATCGGAGTGCCGCAGCGCTCGCAGGGCTCTCCCTCCCGCCCGTAGACCCTGAACTCGAGCTGCATCGATCCTCGCGCCCCGCTCGGCGTCCGGTACGTGCTGAGGGTCGCGCCCTGCCGCGCGATTCCCAGCGCGAGGGCGCGGCGAATCGCCCGATGGAGCGCGGCGACCTGCGTCCGCTCGAGCTCCCGGGCGGGCTGGAGCGGATGGATCCCGGCCCGCCAGAGCGCCTCGTCGACGTAGATGTTCCCGAGGCCCGCCAGCGTTCGCTGGTCGAGGAGAACCGCTTTCACCGGAGCGCGGCGACCCTCGAGGCGCCTCGCGAGCGCCCTGGCCGTGAAGCCCCGCCCGAGCGGCTCGTCGCCGAGCCGACTGTCCAGGTAGCTCGCGAGCT
>JACDAS010000244.1 GCA_013695295.1 Actinomycetota bacterium
AGTCGATCGCGATCCCGAAGCCGATCAGGAAGACGAGGTTCGTCACGTAGGTCGGCGTCGTCAGCCAGTGCGCGAGCAGGTAGACGATCCCGAGTGTCCCCATCACGGTCGCGCCGGCGAAGATGAATGGCATCGTGACCGCGGCCGAGAGCCCGAACACAGCCAGCAGCACGGCGAGCGCGATCGGCAGGGCGATCGACTCGCCTTTCTGGAGGTCCTCGTTGAAGATCGGGTCGAGGTCGTGCTGGATCGCCGCGGCGCCGGTGACGTAGGCGCGGGTCCCGGCCGGCTGGCCGACGGCCCGCACGAGGTCGTCCACGTGACCCTTCGCCTCGGCGAGGTCGAGCGTCGAGACGACGTCGCCGAAGACGACCCCGCCGTCCGCCCCGGCGACGCGGAGCTCCGTCGCCCTGCCGGTGGGGACGACCCTGGCTGCCCGATCTACGCGCGCCTGGAGCTGCGCCAGGAGCCCGGGAGCCGCGGCCGGGCCGACCTCGAACACGACGGTGAAGCCCCCGTCGCTGCGGTCGCCGAAGCGCTGCTCGAGGATCTCGCGGACTCGCTCGGAGTCTGTCCCGGGGACGGTGAAGGTGTTCGACTGGAGCGCGCTCAGCCTGCTCAGGCCGTAGCCTCCGGTGACGAGCACGCAGGCCCAGAAGGCGAGGATCGGCCAACGCCAGCGAAGGACGAGCCTCGTCCAGCGGGCGATCATGCGCCCAGGCTAGCAACAGCGCAAACCCGCTCCGGAAGGGAGCCTGAGCCCTGGCTCGTGACAGCGTGCAGCGCTCACCCCTGTGGCCCGGCGCTACGCTGGAGGCCGTGACCCGACGACGTGACCTCGACCGCCTCGAGAGCGAGATCCACGAGCTCTTCGCCGACCTCTGGCAGCTGCCGCACCTGACCGGGCTGCGCGAGGGCTTCCGCCCGCACGTCGACTGCTTCCGCACCGAGGAGCCGCCCGAGCTGACCGTCGTGGCCGACCTCGCCGGGATCGACCCCACGTCGATCCGGCTGGTCGCCGCCGATCGCACGCTCTCGATCAGCGGCGAGCGGCGGCGCCCCGCATTGCCCTCCCGCGCCTCCTTCCAGCACATGGAGATCGATTACGGCCCCTTTCGCCGCCGCGTCGAGGTTGGCGCCGACATCGACACGAGCGGCGCCGAGGCGACGTACAGGGACGGTCTGCTCACGGTCGTCTTCCCACTCCGCGCTCCGCGGCCGAGCGGGGACAGGGTCTCGATCAAGGTCGAGGCGCGCAATGGCTGACCTGCCCGACCTCGAGCCGCCCGGCGAGGAGACGCCGGTACCCGCGCGGCTGCCGGTCCTCCCGCTCAAGGAGACGGTCGTCTACCCCGGCTCGATGGCGCCACTCGCGATCGGCCAGGAACGCTCGATCCGGTTGGTCGACGACGTCGCGGGCAACGACCGGATGGTCGCGCTCGTGGCCGTCCGCGACGCCGAGACGGACGAGCCGGGGTTCGACGATCTCTACGAGATCGGCACCGTCGCGCTCGTCCACAAGCTGCTCCGGGTCCCGGACGGGACGCTTCGGATCCTCGTGCAGGGGCTGCGACGGATCCGGCTAACCGAGCGGCTGGAGGAGGAGCCCTACCTGAGCGCCGGCGTCGAGGAGGTGCCGGACGTCCTCGAGGAGTCGCCGAACGTGACCGCCCTGACGCGGAACGTCCAGAACCTCTTCGGCCGGATCGTGGAGCTCGTGCCGTACCTCCCCGAGGAGCTGCAGCTCGCGGCCGCGAACCTGGACGATCCGAGCGCGCTCTGCCATCTCGTCGCCTCGACGCTTCGCCTGAGGACGGAGGAGAAGCAGCGGCTGCTCGAGCTGGCCGACGTCGAGGCACGGCTGCGCGAGACCTCCGCGATCCTGAGCCGCGAGGTCGAGGTCTCGGAGCTCGGCTCGAAGATCCAGTCGCAGGTCCACTCGGAGATGGAGAAGGGGCAGCGGGAGTACTTCCTGCGCCAGCAGCTGAAGGCGATCCAGGAGGAGCTCGGCGAGGGGGATGCCGACCAGGCCGAGGTGGCCGAGCTCCGCGAGCGGCTCGATTCGACGCCGCTCTCCGAGGAGGCCCGCAAGGCGGCGACCCGGGAGCTGGGGCGCCTCGAGCGGCTGCCCTCCGCGGCGGCGGAGTACGGGGTCATCCGCACCTACCTCGACTGGATCCTCAGCCTCCCGTGGGGGCAGACGACGAAGGACGACCTCGACCTGCGCCGGGCGCGCCGCGTGCTCGACGAGGATCACTTCGACCTCGACAAGGTGAAGGAGCGGATCGTCGAGTACCTCGCGGTCTCGAAGCTGAAGAACGACCTCTCCGGGCCGATTCTCTGCTTCGTCGGGCCCCCCGGGGTCGGGAAGACCTCGCTCGGCCAGTCGATCGCCAGGACGATCGGGCGCAAGTTCGTCCGCATCTCGGTCGGAGGCGTCCGCGACGAGGCGGAGATCCGCGGCCACCGCCGCACGTACATCGGCGCCATGCCCGGGACGGTGATCAGGGCGCTCCGCGACGCCGAGGCGCTGAACCCGGTCTTTCTGATCGACGAGATCGACAAGCTGGGCACCGACTACCGCGGCGATCCCGCGAGCGCGATGCTCGAGGTCCTCGACCCCGAGCAGCACTCGACCTTCCGCGACCACTACCTCGATCTCCCGTTCGACCTCTCGAAGGTGCTCTTCGTCTGCACCGCGAACCAGCTCGAGACGATCCCGCCGGCGCTTCTCGACCGGATGGACGTGATCCATCTCTCCGGCTACACCGAGGACGAGAAGTACGGGATCGCGCGCCGCTACCTCGTGCCGAAACAGCTCGAGGCGCACGGGCTCCAGGCGGGGAAGGTCTCCTTCAGCGAGCGCGCGCTGCGGCTCGTGATCCGGGAGTACACGCGCGAGGCCGGCGTCCGGAACCTGGAGCGGCAGCTGGCGGCGCTCTGCCGGAAGGCCGCCCGCCAGTTCGCCGAGGGGAAGGTGAAGCGGGTGCGGATCGGGGAGACCAGGGTGCGCTCGTGGCTCGGCGCAAGGCGCTTCTCCGGCGAGGTGCGAAAGCGCACGGCTGACCCGGGCGTGGCCACGGGTCTCGCCGTCACGGCCGTCGGAGGCGACGTGCTCTTCATCGAGGCGACCGCCTTCCCCGGGCGGGGGCGCCTCACGGTGACCGGCCAGCTCGGCGAGGTGATGCAGGAGTCCGCGAGCGCGGCCCACTCGTGGGTCCGGTCGCACGCAGAGCAGCTCGGGCTCGACCCGCTCTGGTTCTCCGAGCGCGACGTTCACGTGCACGTGCCGGCCGGCGCCGTGCCCAAGGACGGGCCGTCGGCCGGGGTCGCGATGGCGACGGCAATCGTCTCGCTCGCGAGCGCGCGGCCGGTCTCGGAGGAGGTGGCGATGACCGGCGAGATCACCCTGACCGGCCAGGTGCTTCAGATCGGCGGCGTCCGCGAGAAGGTGCTCGCCGCCCAGCGGGCGGGCGTGCGCCGTGTCATCCTCCCGCGCGAGAACGAGCCCGAGCTCGAGGAGCTCCCGGCGGAGATCCGCGGCAAGCTCGACTTCATCCTCGCGGACACGGTCGAGCAGGTGCTCGAGGCCGCGCTCGACGGCGTCGCCTCGGTAGAGCGTCGACCTCGGCCCGCCGCGGCCGAACGCCAGGCCGCTATGCCGGCCTAGGCAACCTGTCCGGAAGTGGCCGCGGTCGATGACGCGCGACACCGGGGGCGCCCCGGTTCACTTTCCGGGGAGGCTCCTGAAGCTCGAGAGCAGGCGCTCGCAGGCCGCGGCGGCGGCGGCCGACGGAGATCCGGAGAGACGGCAGAGGAGCTGGTACTCGCGCCGCCCCCTGAGCGCGAACGCGAGCCGCTGCCGGAGCTCCTCGTCGCCGGCGCGGTAGGCGATCGTGTAGCGGCGGGAGCGGAGACCGGCGAGCGGCGCGGTCTCGCGGGCGACGAGCTCGCCTCGCAGGCGGGCCGCGAGCTGGGCCGCGACGCGGTCCACCTCGCGTACGGCCGCGGGCCAGCGAGCGGGCCGGAACGGCTTCGCGAGCCGGAAGACCGTCACCGAGATCAGCTCACGACCCTCGGGTGGATGCGCTGCGACGCTTCGCTGCGTGCGCTCGATCCTCCAGGCCGCGGGCGCCGAGAAGACGAACCCTGGCCCCTCGAGACGCCGCTCGTTGAGCGGCTCAGCTCCCTCTCCGCCGCAGCCGCCGAGCACCGCCGCAGCGACGAGGAGCGCTGCTCGCGGTTTGCGGCACCGGGGGCGTGGTAGAACCTCACGGGAGGAAAGCGGACGAAAGGACGATGGAAGCATGAGGACGAAAGACAAGGTTTCCGACGCGGCCGGCAACGTCAAACCGTACGTGGAGCGAGCGTTGCGGGACGACGAGCTGCGCGACAACGTCAAGAACGCATTCACCGCGGCCCGCGAGATCTACGACGACCTGATGGGCCCGCGCGGCGTGACGACCCTCGCGACCCGGGTGGCCACGGACAAGGACATCCAGGACAACCTGCGGACGGCGGTCGACGAGCTCCGCAGCGCAGCGAGTCGCCTGCAGGGCACCGAAGAGAGCCACAAGGGGCGGAACACGATGCTTTTGCTGACCGGCATCACGCTCGGCGTGCTCTTCAACCCGATCACCGGCGCCGACACGCGGAAGTGGCTGCGGGACAGCCTCTTCGGCGGTGGAGACGACGACTTCGGCTACCAGGCGAGCAGGGATAACTCGAGCGGCAGCTCCAGCACCGAGGGCTCGAGCCCGAGCTCTTCTTCCGGCAGCAGCTCGTCGAACGACAGCTAGCCGCCCGCTCCGCGGCCGCGCCTAGTCGTCCCTGGTGACGACGGGGTGCGGCCCGCGGGGCGCTGATTGCACCAGGCCGATCAGGGCGCCGTCGCCCTCGGCCGAGGCCGGAGCCAGGGCCCGTTGAAGCGAGCCCGGGTCGAGGCCGTCCGCAGTCGAGATGTCCGTGACCTGGAGCAGGATCGCGCTCGGGGGAGCGGCCCTCGGCGCCTGCGGCGCGCGAGTCTCGCCTGCGGCGGCGAGAGCGACGGCGGCCTGGCGCGGCACCCAACCGGGCAGCGGGCCGAGCCTGACGTCCTCGATCCGGCGCCAGGCGTCGAGGTAGACCGTCGGGTTGACCGCACCGTCGTAGCCGAGGTGCAGCAGCGACACTGGGTGGATCTCGAAGTGGACGTGGTAGGGCGTCCCAACGGCGTCCCCGGTGTTTCCGACGTACCCGAGCACGTCGCCGGCACGGACTTCGAGCCCGTTCACGGCAAGCGGCGAGTAGGCGGACAGGTGCGCGTAGTAGAACTGGTTTCCCTGGCGGTCGCGCAGCCAGAGCCGGTACCCACCGATGTGGTTCCAGCCGACCGAGAAGACGGTCCCGTCCGCGACGGCGAGAAGGGGGGCCCCGAGCGGGGCGAAGATGTCGTCGCCGTGGTGGTACGAGACGTCGGCTCGCGCGGCGCCGTACGTGTCGGTGTACGACGAGGGGCCGTAGACCGGGAAGACGTACCGCCCGGCCGTGAGCTTCGGCCTGACGTTCGCCGGCGGGGCCCGCACCTGCGAGGGTACCCCCGGAGCGGGCTCGGGCGGCTTCGGCTGGGGCTTCGACGTGACGGGATCGCCCTCGGGCGAGATGTGCTCGGGCGGCGCGGGTTCCGGCTTCGGTTGCGGCTGCTTCGGCTTCGGCTTCTGTCTCGGTGCGGGCGAGGTGGGCGGCGGCTGCACGACCGGGGGCGGCGGCTTCACGACCGGGGGCCGCGGCTTCACGACCGGGGGCGGCGGCTTCACGATCGGGG
>JACDAS010000270.1 GCA_013695295.1 Actinomycetota bacterium
CCGGAAGCGCACGAGGCGCTGCACGCGCGAGAGGCGCGGAAGCGCCAGGACGACCGCAGCGGCCGCCACACCGGCGACGGCGACGATCGCGAGCCCGATGCGGAAGAGCGCCGAGGAGGTCGAGACACCCGCCGCGACAGACGCCATCGGCGCCAGCGCAGCGCTGTCCACCAGCCCGAGCAGGATGAGCGAGAGCCCGACGGTGCCAAGGCCGGCCTTCGAGCCGGGGAAGCGCCGGACGACCGCGATCCGGACCGCTTCGTCGAACCGTCCGGGCAGGGCGATCCCCGTGACCGAGGCGGCGCCACCCGCGGCTGCCAGCGCGATCGTCTCGGGACGCTCGTGCTTCGCGAAGAGGTGATGCCAGCCGTAGGCCTTGAAGGCGTAGGCGAGCAGGAAGAGCGCACCCGCGCCCAGGACGCCGCCGATGCTCGCGCTCGCGAGCGGCCAGCCCGACTCCCGGAAGTGAAGGGCGGCCAGCGTGCCCACGACGATCGCGATCGCCACGCAGAGCGTGTTGAAGGCGATCTTGGCCGGCCGCGACCGTGTAAACCGCAGCAGTCTGCGCACGCAGGGTCTATCGGTTTGGGTTGACAGCTCGATGACGAGGGCGGTGACCCGTTCGAAGGACGAGTTCCGGGCGGCCGCTTCCTCGCTTCGACGGTAGCACCGATCGCTCCTGCCCGTGCCCTCTCGTGCGCAGGGCGGTCTCGTACGAGCTCGGCCTGTGGGCGGAGCCTGTATCGCTGAGCCTTCCGGAGACCCATCGTCAGCGGGGTCGGCGCCGAGACGTTCGGCCACGCCTCTCCTGTGACCCCCGTGATTGCGGCCTTCATCGCCTTGTCGGCGATCGAAATCCCGGTGGCTCCCCTGCTCCTGCCATGGGAATCATCAGACGGAAGCGGCGCCGGGTTTGACCCCGGCCCCACCCCACGCCTCGTCTAGGTGTTAGACGCTCGCCGAGCCGTGCCAGGCGCGCGAGCCGTCGAGGCCGACCGACTGGAGCCAGAAGACTCCCCGTCTGGCCGCCCGGTCGACGAACGAGTGCGTGCCGCCCGCGACCGACGTCGTGCACGCGCGGATCAGCGTCCGGTTGAGGCGCACGCGCTTGCCGTTCACCACGCGGTAGACGTTGTAGCCGAGCGTGTGCGACTCGACGGCCGCATGCCAGCGAAGCAGCGTCCCCTTCGTCGTTCGGGTGGCGGCGAACGAACTCAGCACGACGGCGCTCGCGCCACCGGTGACCGAGATGTCGTCGACGCCAACCCACTCGTCGCTGCCGGTCGCGTTCGTGGTGATGATCCGCACCTGCACCTCGGCCTTGTTGCCCGCAGCCGAGGGAAGCGTGACGTTCACCGGAGTCACGAGGGCCGCCAGGCTCGGCCCGGTGGTGGCGTCGGCAACGTAGCCGGCAGGGACGTTCGTGAAGTTGCCCGAGCTCCCGACCCGATACTGGAGCGCCACCTGCTGAACCGCATCGTCGGCAGAGCCGTCGATGTCTCGCAGCTTGTACGAGACGGTGACAGCGCTCTGCGTGGTGGTGTTCAGGTACAGGATTACGTTCGGAGCATCCGCGGTCGCCGAGCCCTGCAGAGCCACCGTCGGATTCGTGAGCTCGAACTCGGCCACACCGCCGCTCGTGTTGGTGTTCGGATTGGTCTGGTTGGCGTTCACGTCAACCGTCCCGGATCCGGGCGCGACGACGGTCTGCGGGTCGATGTCGATCCCAAGTGGGAAGTCGCCGAGGAGGCCCGTGAGGCCCGGGACTCCGCTCCAGCTGTCGTCGGTCGTGATCAGGCCGATGTTCGACCAGTCCTGCGCGAACGGCAAGGCCTGGGGTGTCGTGTCCGCGCTCGCGGCTGTGGCGGATACGAGCGCGGCGATCCCTGCGAAGAGCACCATCCGGCAACGGCTCATCGAATTCCTCCTCGGTCTCGTGTGTAGGTGTAGGGGAGAGCACGACGGGTCAGCTCCGCCGCTTGCGCCCCGTCCGGACCAGGCGCTGTCACCGGGTCGAAACGGGTCCGTGCCAAGTCCGAAGCCCGCTCGAGCGCACGCTCCGAAGCCAGTAGCGAGCTGGCCGGGAAGGTGCCGTCCGGTCGAGGAAGCCGTACCGCCGGCCGCCGCGACCGTCACCGGCAAGATTCCGGATCGTCACCGGGTTGACGCGCACGCGCCCTCCACCCCGCTCGCGGTAGATGTCGAACTGGAGCGCGTCCGACCCGAGCTCGGCCCGCCAGCGCACGAGCACACCCCTTCCGGTTCTCCGGGCCGAGAGCGCGTGCACGCCGATCGAGGTTGGTCCGCCCGCGTCGACTCGGATCTCGTCGACCCCGACCCACTCGTCGGCGCCGCGGGCATTTCCCGTGATCACCCGCACCTGCACCTCCCGCTGGCCGTCCGCGGCAGCCGGCAGCGTCGAGGTCACCTGCGTCTCGCGCGTCGCCGACCCGCCGGTCGTCGCGTCTGCGACGTAGCCTGCGGGGAGGTTCTCGAAGGCGCCGAGAGCGCCGACGCGGAACTGCATCGCCACCGGCTGCACGGCGTCGTCGGCGGAGCCGTCGAGATCGCGGAGCCGGTAGGAAACCCTGACTCCAGACTCGCCGGACGTGTTGAGGTAGAGAACGAGATGCGGCGCGGCCGCGACTCCGGACCCCTGCAACGCGACGGTCGGGTTCGCGAGCTCGAACTCCGCCACCCCGCCGATCACGAGCGTGTCGGGGTTGCGCTGGTCGACCGTGACGTCGATGGGCGTCGTCGAGCCGTCCACGAGCACCAGGCGCGGGTCGATGCCCTCGCCGGAGGCGAGGCCGTCGCCGCGGAAGCCCATCACCGCGCGGATCGCGCCCCACTCGTCGTCGGCGAAGAGGAGCCCGGTCGAGGTCCAGTCCTCGGCGAACGGAAGCGGCCGCGGGCTCGGGTCGGCCGCGGCCGCGCCGGCGAAGAGGAGGAGGAGCGTTGCTCCGGCGACTGCTGCCCTGACCATCGCCGTTCACGGTAGGGAGCGCCGATCCTCGCCGCAATTCGCACTTTTGGACGCGCCGCGGGCGGCTCCGTCCCGGGCGGCGCTGGCCGGAGAGCAGGCTGTTCGGCGGACGAAAACGCGTTGTTCAGCGCCGGGGCGCGCCGATGGGTCTTAGGTTTGACCCCGCGGGTGGCAGGTTAGAACACGTCGATGTTCGTCGCCGCCTCCACCGTCGCGATCGTCGCGATTGCGGCCGTGATCATCATCGCCCTCATCGCGCTGATCTACATCGCCCCGCGCGGGGGCCGAAGGCGCCGGTAGGCGGGTTCAGGCCGCGACCGTCTCGGCCGCGGCGACCTTGCCGAACACGAGCTCGCCGTCCCGGGCCTCGACCCGGATCGTGTCGCCCTCCGCGAACTCGCCCTCGAGCAGGCGCAGCGCGAGCGGGTTCTCGACCAGGCGCTGGATCGCCCGCTTGAGCGGCCTCGCCCCGTACTGAGGGTCCCAGCCCGCCGAGGCGAGGAGCTCCTTCGCTTCGGCGGTCAGGTCGAGCGATAACCCACGTTCGGCGACGCGCACCTTCAGGCGACGCAGCTGAAACTCCACGATCTCCTCGAGTTCAAGCCGTGTCAGCGGCTTGAACTCGACTATCTCGTCGATTCGGTTCAGGAACTCCGGCCGGAAGTACTCGCGCATCGCCCCGGTCGAGCGGATGTTCGAGGTCATGATGATCACGGTGTTCCTGAAGTCGACCGTGCGGCCGTGGCCGTCGGTCAAGCGTCCGTCGTCCAGGATCTGAAGGAGCACGTCGAAGACCTCGGCGTGGGCCTTCTCGATCTCGTCGAGAAGGATGACCGCGTAGGGGCGCCGACGCACCGCCTCGGTGAGCTGGCCGCCCTCGTCGTAGCCGACGTAGCCGGGAGGGGCGCCGAGCAGGCGGGCGACCGTGTGGCGCTCCTGGTACTCGGACATGTCCAGGCGGATCAGGGCCCGCTCGTCGTCGAACATGAACTCGGCAAGCGCGCGCCCGAGCTCGGTCTTGCCGACCCCGGTCGGGCCGAGGAAGACGAACGAGCCGATCGGCCGGTCCGGGTCCTGAAGACCCGAGCGCGCACGCCGCAGGGCGTTCGCGACGGCGGTGACCGCCTCGTCCTGGCCGACCACCCGCTCGTGCAGGCGCTCCTCCATCCGGATCAGCTTCTCCGCCTCGCCTTCGAGCAGGCGCGAGACGGGGATCCCAGTCCAGCGCGCGACGACCTCGGCGACGTCGTCCTCGTCGACCTCCTCCTTGACCATCGGGTCGTCGATCGACTCCCGCTCGGCCAGCTCGTTCTCCAGCAGGGGCAGCTCGCCGTAGCGGATCTCCGCCACCCGCTCGAGGTCGCCCTGCCGCTCGGCGCGCTCGGCCTCCATCCGGAGCTCGTCGATCCGCTGGGTGATCTGCTTGACCCGGTCGAGGGCCTCCTTCTCCCTCGCCCAGCGCGCGGCGAGCTCGTCGCGGCGCTCGCGGGCCTCGGCGAGATCCTGCTCGAGCGGCACCCGCGCGGCGGGCTCGGTCGCCGTCGCCGCGAGCTCGATCTCGAGCTGCCGGACCCGGCGATCGGCCTCGTCCAGCTCGAGCGGCGACGAGTCGATCTCCATCCGCAGTCGCGAGGCGGCCTCGTCGATCAGGTCGATCGCCTTGTCGGGCAGGAACCGGTCCGAGATGTACCGGTCGGAGAGCACGGCCGCGGCGACCAAGGCGGCGTCGCGGATCCGAACGCCGTGATGAGCCTCGTAGCGCTCCTTCAGGCCGCGGAGGATCGCGATCGTGTCGACGGCCGAGGGCTCGCCGACACGGACGGGCTGGAACCGGCGCTCGAGCGCCGCGTCCTTCTCGATGTGCTTGCGGTACTCGTCGAGGGTCGTCGCGCCGACCGCGCGCAGCTCGCCGCGAGCGAGCATCGGCTTCAGCATGTTCGCGGCGTCGACCGCGCCCTCGGCGGCCCCCGCGCCGACGATCGTGTGGAGCTCGTCGACGAAGAGCACGATCTCGCCCTCGGCGGCCTTGATCTCGTTCAGGACGGCCTTCAGCCGCTCCTCGAACTCGCCGCGGTACTTCGACCCGGCGAGCAGGGCGCCGATGTCGAGTGCCCAGACCCGCTTGCCCTTCAGCCCCTCGGGCACGTCGCCGGCGACGATCCGCTGCGCAAGCCCCTCGGCGATCGCGGTCTTGCCGACGCCGGGCTCGCCGATCAGCACCGGGTTGTTCTTCGTGCGCCGGGAGAGGACCTGGATCACGCGCCGGATCTCCTCGTCCCGGCCGATCACGGGGTCGAGCTTTCCCTGCTCGGCGAGGGCGGTCAGGTCGCGCCCGAACTTCTCGAGCGCCTGGTAGGAGCCTTCCGGATCCTGTGAGGTGACCCGCTGGGAGCCGCGCACCCGGCGGAGCCGCGCGAGGAGCTCCTCGCGCGGTACGAGGTCGAGCGCCAGGAGCACGTGCTCGGTGGAGAGGTACTCGTCCTCGAGCGCTCGCATCTCCTCCTCTGCGCGCTCGAGCACCTTCCGGGAGGTGTTCGAGACCTGCGGCTGCCCGTGAGCGCCCTGGACTGAGGGGCGCCGTGCGAGGTCGGCCTCGGCCTTCGAGCGAACCTCGCCAGCCCGCTCGCCGAGCAGGATCCGCGGCAGCTCCTGATCGAGGAGAGCGAGCGTGAGGTGCTCCGGCGAGAGTTCCGGGTTGCCGCGTCGGCGCGCCAGCTCCTGCGCTGCGGCCACGGCCTCCTGAGTCCGCGTCGTCAGGCGATTGAAGTCCATCGCGCTAGCCCCTCCGGACGGGCAGCCGACCGTGCGCGTCCGAGTAGAGGACGAGGTCCCGGCGATAGGTGCGATGCACGGCGCGGATCTCGCTTCGGAGCTCCTGCTCGAGGCGCTCCATCCGGCCGCGAAGCCGCCGCAACTCGTCCTCGAGTCGGAGCACGTGCTCGACCCCGGCGAGGTT
>JACDAS010000286.1 GCA_013695295.1 Actinomycetota bacterium
GAGCGCAGCGCCGGTGAACGCCACGACCGCGACGGCCGCGACGAGCGTCAGCCGCCCCACGGCTCGGCCCCTTCCTCGAAGCGGAGGTACGGCTCCAGCCCGTGCAGGCCCCCCTCGCGGCCGAATCCCGACTCCTTGTAGCCGCCGAACGGCGAGGTCGGATCGAAGCGGTTGTACGTGTTCGCCCAGACCACACCCGCCCGCAGGTGCTGGACCATCCAGAGGATGCGCGAGCCCTTCTCCGTCCAGACCCCGGCCGAGAGCCCGTAGGGCGTGTTGTTCGCCTTCTCGACGGCCTCGTCCGGGGTGCGGAAAGTCAGCACCGAGAGGACCGGCCCGAAGATCTCCTCCTGGGCGATCCGGTGGCTCTGCGCGACGCCGGTGAAGACGGTCGGCGCGAACCAGAAGCCCTTCTCGGGCAGCCGGCATGGAGGCTGGTAGATCTCCGCGCCCTCCTCCTCGCCGGCGGCGACGAGCTCGGTGATCTTGTCCAGCTGCTGGCGGGAGTTGATCGCCCCCACGTCGGTGTTCTTGTCGAGCGGGTCGCCGACCCGCAGCGTTCGCAGGCGGCGCTTCAGCTTGTCGATCGTCAGCTCGTAGATCGACTCCTGCACGAGCAGTCGGGAGCCCGCGCAGCAGACGTGGCCCTGGTTGAAGTAGATCCCGTTGACGATCCCCTCGACCGCCTGGTCGAGCGCCGCGTCGTCGAAGACGATGTTCGCGGCCTTGCCGCCGAGCTCGAGCGTCAGCTTCTTGCCGGTGCCCGCAAGCTCGCGCTGGATCGCCTTGCCGACGTCCGTCGAGCCGGTGAAGGCGATCTTGTCGACCCCGGACTGGACGAGTGCGGCACCGGTGCGGCCGTCGCCGGTGACGATGTTGACGACACCCGGAGGAAGCTCGGCCTGGCGGACGACGTCGGCGAAGAGCAGGGCCGAGAGCGGCGTCGTCTCGGCGGGCTTCAACACGACCGTGTTGCCGGCTGCTAGGGCCGGGGCGATCTTCCATGCGAGCATCAGCAACGGGAAGTTCCACGGAATGATCTGACCCGCCACGCCGAGCGGCTTCGGACTCCGGTTCGGGAAGGCGTACTCGAGCTTGTCCGCCCAGCCGGCGTAGTAGAAGAAGTGCGCGGCCGCGAGGGGCAGATCGACGTCGCGCGACTCCTTGATCGGCTTCCCGCCGTTCATCGACTCGAGCACGGCGAATTCCCGGGCACGCTCCTGGAGCAGGCGCGCAATCCGGTAGAGGTACTTCGCGCGCTCCGACGCGGCGAGCGTCGACCAGCCGTCCTCGTAGGCCCCGCGCGCTGCGTCAACCGCCGCCTCGACGTCCTTCGGCCCGGACTGGGCGACCTCCGCGAGCGGCTCCTCGGTCGAGGGGTCGATCGTCGGGTACCACTCCCCGGAGCGCGGGTCGACGAGCTCTCCGCCCACGAAGTTGCCGTAGCGCTCCTCGAGCGAGACCACCTCGCGCGACTCCGGCGCCGCCGCGTAGTCCCAGCCGGAGGGGACGAGGGAGGCGTCCCGCTTGCGCTCGAGCTTGCTCACCGGCTCGCCGCGAGAGGGTTGGCGGCGGGGACCCCACCCCCCACCCCCCGCCCCTTGGGTGGGGAAGACGATAGTGGCGGGTGGTTCACGCAGGTGTGCCGGTTTTGCGCCAAATCAGTCGAGGGTGAAGTAGTCGGGGTTCTGGTATGCGCCGGTGCGCTCCTTGCGCAGCTGCATCAGCACGTCGTTCAAGAGTGACGAGGCGCCCAGACGGTAGAGATCTGGCGTCAGCCACTCGAGTCCGAGTGTCTCGTAGAGCTGGACGAGGTACTGGACGGCCTGCTTCGACTGTCGGATCCCGCCCGCCGGCTTCATCCCGACCATGCGCCCGGTCTCCTCGTAGACGTCCCGGATCGCCTCCAGCATCACGAGCGTCACCGGGAGCGTCGCAGCGGAGGGGAGCTTTCCCGTCGAGGTCTTGATGAAGTCGGCCCCGGCCGCGATCGCCAGCAGCGAGGCCCTGCGGACATTGTCGTAGGTGCCGAGCTCGCCCGTCTCGACGATCACCTTCAGATGCGCCTCGCCGCAGGCCTCCTTCACCTGGACGATCTCGTCGTAGACCCTGGAGTAGCGGCCGGAGAGGAAGGCGCCGCGGTCGATCACCATGTCGACCTCGTCCGCTCCAAGCGCCACGACCTGGCGCACCTCTTCGACCTTCCCGGCGAGTGGCGACTGGCCCGAGGGGAAGGCGGTCGCGACCGACGCCACCTTCACGCCCGAGCCACGCAGGCGCTCGACGGCTGGCGCGACGAGATTCGGGTACACGCAGAGGGCGGCGACCGAAGGGATGCTCGCGTCGGAGGGATCCGGTCGAATCGCCTTGGACGCGAGCGCGGCCACCTTGCCCGGGGTGTCCGCCCCCTCGAGCGTCGTCAGGTCGATCATGCGAATCGCGAGCTCGAGCGCGAAGACCTTGGCCTCGCGCTTGATCGACCGCTTGGCCAGCGACGCTGCCCGCTCCTCGAGTGCGACGGCGTCGACAGAGCCGATCCGGGGAAGCCGGGGTTCGAGCGGGAGCTCGAAGCCGGCTGGCAGGGCCGGGGCCTTCGCCACGATCTGAGTGTAGCCCTGGGGGTCGTGCGGGCAGGCGAAGCGGACGCGAACGGCGCGGACCGCCGCGGGGCTCGGGACGCCGCCCGCTCACGGATGGAGCGGCCGTCTCAGGAGCCTAGATCCCGAGACGCTCGAGGAGGCCATGGTCGCGGCGCCAGCGTGGCCGAACCTTGACCTGGAGGTCGAGGAAGACGTGCCGGCCGAGCAGCTGCTCGATCTCGGGGCGCGCTCGCGTGCCGATCTCGCGCACCATGCTCCCTCGCTTTCCGACCAGGATCTGCTTCTGCGACTCGGTCTCGACCAAGAGGTTCGCGCGCGCGACCTTCTCGCCGAGCTCGAGCAGCTCGACGGTGATCGCATGCGGAACCTCCTCCTTCGTCAGGACGAGGGCCTTCTCGCGAATCAGCTCGGCGATCTGAAGCTCCGGCGAGAGGTCAGTTCGCTGCTCGGGCGGGAAATAGAGCGGCCCCTCGGGGAGCAGGCCGACGAGCTCCTCGCGCAGCTCCTCGACTCCGTCTCCCGTCTTCGCACTGACCGGGTGCAGGGCGAGGAAGTCCCCGAGTCCGGCGGCGGTCTGGATCTGGGAGGCGACGTGGCCCGGCTTCAGCCGGTCGACCTTGTTGACCACGATCACGACGGGCTTGCCGACGGCGAAGACGCGCTTGGCGATGAAGCGGTCGCCACCGCCGATCCGCTCGCGCGCCGAGAGGACGAAGAGGATCGCATCGACGTCGTCGAACGCCACGTCGACCGCCCGCTGCATCCGTTCGGTGAGGTCGTCGAGAGGTCGCTGGAACCCCGGCAGGTCGGCCAGCACGAGCTGGTACCCGTCGCCGTTCGCGACGCCGAGGATCCGCCTGCGCGTCGTCTGCGGCTTGTCGGAGGTGATCACGACCTTGCCGCGACAAAGCGCGTTCACGAGCGTCGACTTCCCGACGTTGGGCCGGCCCGCGAGCGCGACGAACCCGCTCCTCACACCCGGGGAGTCACAGCTCGAAGGTGTCGGGGAGGAGCTCTGCGGGCGTCGTCGTGACGAGCTCGCCCGCGCTGTCACGGTAGGTCACGCGCTCGACCCGGAACTCGTGCAGCCACTGCCGGCAGCCGCCGCAGGGCGACGCCGTGACCCCGATCGCCTCCAGGTCGCCGGGGCCGTAGCCGGCTCCGACCGCCGCGACGATCGCGCTCTTCTCCGCGCAGACGCCGAGCGGGTACGCGGCGTTCTCGACGTTGACCCCTTCGAAGACGCGCCCGTCCCGCGCGCGCACGGCCGCACCGACGAGGAAGCGCGAGTACGGCGCGTATGCCCTTTCCGACGCGGCGACGGCCAGGTCGTAGAGCTCTCGACCGGTCAAGAGAGCTGGAACACCGCCAGCGTCACGAGCGCGCCCAGCAGACCGCCGAAGGCGACCTCGAGCGCGGAGTGGACCCCGGACTCGACCCGGGTCTGCGCCACGAGCAGGGCCATGATCAGGGTCAGGGAGGAGACCAGGAATCGGTGGTCCGAGTCGCCGAGCACATACGTCGCCGCCATCCAGCCCGAGAAGGCGATCGCCGCGTGGCCGGAAGGAAGCCCGCCCCGCAGAGGGGTCCCGCGCCCGGTGTAGGCCTTGGCCGCGATCACGATGATGATCGTGAGGACCAGCGCGATCAGCGTCAACTCCGCGGGCGCGTTTCGGAGCTTGTCGAGCACCCGGGCGCTCCTGCCGCCGACCTCGCCGGAGAAGACGAGGTACCCCACGGCGACCGCGGTCACGGACGCGATCAGCACCGCCCCGGCGGCGACGTCCTTCGCGAGCTTCGCGAGCGGGTCGAACGAGGTGGTCGCGACGTCGATCGCCTGCTCGATCGCCGAGTTGAGCATCTCGGCGATCAGGACGAACGCAATCGCGAGCAGCAGCGCGATCAGCTCGAGCCGGTTCACGCCGGCCGCGAGCCCCCCGACGAGCACGAGCACCGCGACCGCGAAGTGGATCCGCATGTTCCGCTGCGTGCGGAGGACGTGGATGATCCCCTCGAGCGCGAAGTTGAAGCTCTCGAGGACGGAGGAGGGTGCCCGGCGTCGGTTCAGCGGCGCCATCGCTCCTCCCGTGCCTGCATCTCGTCGCCGTGCTCGTAGCCGAGGAGGTGCAGCAGCCCGTGCACCAGCGGTTGGCGCCACTGCGCCCCGACGACCTGCGGGCAGAGGATCGCGTCGCCCAGCTGCCTCGGCACCCCGGCGGGAACCTCGCCGCGCCCGTCGATCGGAAACGACAGGACGTCCGTCGGCTCGTCGATGCCAAGATGGTCGCGCTTCAGGTGGCGCATCTCCACGGGGCCCACGAACGCCAGCCCAAGCTCTGCCTCCTCGATCCCCTCGGCCGCGAGCACCAAGCGGGCGAGGTCGGCCGCGGCCTCCTCCTCGACCTCCAGGCCGCTTCGGTTCGCGACCTCGATCGTGACCATGCTCAGCGGCGGCGCTCCGTGCCGGTTTCCTCGGCGTGGAGCCGGTAGGCCTCGACGATCCGCTGGACGAGCTTGTGGCGGACGACGTCCTTGTGGCTGAAGCGAACGAAGGCGATGCCCTCGATCTCGGCGAGGATGGCCTGGACCTGGATCAGCCCGGAGGCCTGCTCGCGGGGCAGGTCGATCTGGGTCACGTCGCCGGTCACGACCACCTTCGAGCCGAAGCCGAGCCGGGTCAGGAACATCTGCATCTGCTCCGGGCTCGTGTTCTGGGCCTCGTCGAGGATGATGAAGGAGTCGTTCAGGGTCCGGCCCCGCATGAACGCGAGCGGCGCGACCTCGATCGTCCCGCGCTCCATATAGGTGTTCAGCTTGTCCGGGTCCATCGTGTCGTAGAGGGCGTCGAAGAGCGGTCGCATGTACGGGTCGACCTTCGCGAGCACGTCGCCCGGGAGGAACCCGAGGCGCTCGCCGGCCTCGACCGCGGGGCGCGTGAGGATGATCCGACCGACCTCACGCTCGGTCAGGGCCGCGACGGCGAGCGCGATCGCCAGATACGTCTTGCCCGTTCCGGCCGGCCCGATCGCGAAGGTGACCGTGTGGCTGCGGATCGCGTCCACGTAGTGCTTCTGCGTCACCGTCTTCGGCGCGATCTTCTTGCC
>JACDAS010000293.1 GCA_013695295.1 Actinomycetota bacterium
AGTTGTTGAGGATCGTGTAGAGGAGGCTCGTCGCCCCGAGGCCGGTCGCGATCAGTGCCAGCAGGACGACGGCTCGCTTCTCCGAGAGGCCCCGGTAGACGAGGCGGTGGGAGGCGTGGTCGCGCCCGCCGCGGTAGACGGGCCGGCCCTCGAGCAGCCGGACGACCGTGACGAGCGTCGTGTCGAGGATCGGGATCGCGAGCACGAGCAGCGGCAGCAGCAGCGTCGCGACCGTCGACTGGGCCACCTTCCAGCTGGTCGCGAGGCTGAGCGAGGCCAGCGCGAAGCCGAGCACCTGGCTGCCCGAGTCGCCCATGAAGATCGCGGCAGGGCGCTTCGGGCGCAGGTTGAACGGCAGGAAGCCGGCGCAGGCGAGGCCCACGCTCAGGGCGAGCACGAGCCCCATCCGGCTCGGGTGCTCGGTGACCGCGTCGATCGCGAGAAAGGCGCAGGCGATCCCGGCGAGGCTCGCTGCGAGGCCGTCCATGTTGTCCAGGAGGTTGAAGGCGTTCGTGACCGCGACGAGCCAGAGGACGCCGATCGCGGCCGCGAGCACGTCGTTGCCGACGACCTCGACCGACAGGCCCGAGCCGAGCACGCAGGCCGCGGCGCCGAGCTGGGCGAGGACCTTGACAGGCGGAGGCAGCGTGACGAGGTCGTCGACCAGGCCCGCGACGAAGAGGACAGTGCACCCGGCCAGGATTCCGCCGAGCTCCCAGGTCGGCTCGAGCCCTCCGACCGCGAGCGTCAGGCCGACTCCGGCGGCGAGGCCGATGAAGATCCCGATGCCGCCGAAGTGGGGTGTCGGCCGCTCGTGCCAGCGGTCGCTCGACGGGTCGGCGGTGAGCCGTCCAGCGAGCCGCGAGCGGAGGAGCGCCCAGATGACGGCCGCGCAGACCGGGAGGGCGATGGCGGCGGCGACCGCGCTCATCGGCCGGAGGCTACCCCGGCGCTGTTAAGAACCTCTGATGGCACGATGCCCGCGACCGACGGGGGGCGCCGGGCGGCACGAGTAGGATCCACGGCGCTCATGGTGCCTGCGAGCCCGGTCGAGCAGCTCGTGGCCCGCGGCCTCCTCGCCTGTCCGGTCTGCCTCGCCCGCCTCGTCGGCGAGGGGCCGGGGCTGGCGTGCGCTGGCTGCGGCCGCCGTTTCCCGGTCCGAGCCGGGATCCCCCGCCTCCTCGACGACTCGTTGCCGGGAATCGCAGCGAAGCGCCACGAGATCGCGGGTTGGGTCGAGCTCGCCCGGAGCGAGGGCTGGTACGAACCGGAGGACGAGGTCGACGCGGCGCTCCCGTTCGTCAACCGAGACCTCGGCTGGGACGACCGGAACTGGGGCGCCAACGAGCACTCGTTCTCGCTCCTGCTCGAGCGGCACGTCCAGCCGGGCCTGCGCGTGCTCGAGGTTGGCGCGGCGAAGTGCTGGGGCGCCCAGCATCTCATCCCGCGCGGCTGCGAGTACGTCGCCGCGGACATCCTCGACGACCCCAACGTGGGCCTTGGCCGCGGTGAGTTCTACGAGCGGCGCGTGGGACGGTTCGCCCGCATCCAGGCCGATGGCGAGCACCTGCCCTTCGTGGACGGCGCCTTCGATCTCACCTACTGCGTGGCGACCCTCCACCACGCGCTCGACCTCGGTCGGATGGTGCGGGAGCTCGCGCGGGTGACCCGGCGCAGCGGCACCGTTGCGGCCCTGAACGAGGGCACGCGAGCGCTCGCGCGCAGCGGCACGAACCCCGAGCAGGAGCCCGAGCGGAGGCTCGGCATCAACGAGCACGTGCACTCGCTGCCGGCGTACCTGTGGGCGTTCGCCCGAGCGGGGCTCGTCGTGCGCCGCGTCGAGCAGGCCGAGGGGTACGGGGATCTGCGCCGCCGGCGGATCGCGGGCGCGCTGTTGCGGCTTCCTGGCGCCGGCCGCTCGGCCTCGACGCTCTTCGCGCAGTGCTGCCACGGCTACTCGGGCGTGAGCCTCTACGCCCGGCGCCTGGTCTGAAGGGCCAGGTCCACGTGCCTGGCACCGGGTCACGTCCCGCCGGGACACGTCCACCTGCCTGGCACCGGATTCATGTTCCGGGTCCACGTACCTCGGGCCACGTGTCTGGCATGGGTCACGTCCCGCCGGGACAGGTCCACGTGCCTGGCACCGGATACCGTCCTCCTCGGGCACGGCCGCCCGCCTGGCAGACCACAGGCCCGGGTGGCGGTCGGCCTAGACTCTCCGCGCGTGTCGATCTACGCCGACCTCTTCCGCTACCGCGAGCTCTTCGCGAACCTGTTCCGCCGCGACCTGACGGCCAAGTACAAGGGCTCCGTGCTCGGGGTCGCCTGGTCGCTCGCGAACCCGCTCCTCCTGATGGCCATCTACATGCTCGTCTTCTCCGTGCTCTGGAAGGTGGTCGACGACATCGACCACTACCCCCTCTTCCTGCTCGCCGGTCTCGCCGTCTGGGTCTTCCTCTCGACCTCGCTCTCGGCTGCGGCGCGGAGCATGCTGGACAGCGCCGAGCTGATCAGGAAGGTGCGCTTCCCGCGTCAGCTCGTGACCTTCTCGGTCGTCGCGACCCAGCTCGTCGCGTTCGGGGCGATGTTGCTCGTGCTCGTCGTCGTCAGCCTGATCGTGCTGCCGCGGACTCGCGACACGGTGTGGCTGGCGCCCCCGCTCGCGCTCCTCGTCGTCGCGTTGGTCTCGGGGCTCGCACTCGCCGTCGCCGCCGCCAACGTCGTCTTCCGGGACGTCGAGCACCTCGTGACGGCACTTCTTCTGCCCTGGTTCTTTCTCACGCCGATTCTCTACTCGATCGCCGCTCTCCCCGGTGGGCTCGACCGCCACCGCACGCTCAAGGAGCTCCTGCGCTGGGGCAACCCGATCACCCCGCCGATCGAGGCGCTCCGCGCGCCTCTCTATCTCGGCGAGCTGCCGCGGCTCGCGGACGTCGCCTACCTGGCGGTCGCCGCGGCAGC
>JACDAS010000306.1 GCA_013695295.1 Actinomycetota bacterium
GTTCCTGGTCGCCTCGCTGGCCTGCGGGCTCTCACCCGGGCTCGGCGCGCTGATCACCTTCCGCTCGCTGCAGGGCCTCGGCGGGGCTGCGCTCCTCGCGGGGTCGCTCCCGCTCGCGCGGAGCCTCGCGCGGACGCCGGAGGCCGGCTCCGCCCTCTGGGCACTCGCCGGCGCCGTCGGTGTCGCTGTCGGCCCGGCCGCGGGCGGGGCGCTCACGCAGGCGTTCGACTGGCGCGCGATCTTTCTGGCCCAGGCCCCCGTGGCTGCGGCCGCGCTCGCGGCGATGATCGGAGGAGTCGCGGTCCGGCCAGACTCCGGGAGCGCACCCGCAACGGGCAGAATCGCCGCCAACTCGGCGCTCGCGCTCGTGTCAGGCGGGCTCGTCGGGGCGCTCTTCCTCGTCGTCGTGCTCCTCGTCGACGTCTGGCGGCTCTCGCCGCTCCAGGCGGCGGCGATCGTCAGCACCATCCCGGCCGGGGCGGTGGCGGGGCGGGCGCTCGGGACGCGCTCCCCGACGCTCGCCGGACTCGCGACGGGATGCGTCACGCTGGCGGCGGGCCTCGCTGCGCTGGCGCTCCTGCCCGCGAGCAAAGTCGCCTGGATCGTCGCCGGCCTCGCGTGCTGCGGACTCGGCCTCGGGCTGACGGTCCCGCGCCTGACGAGCGCCGCGCTCAGGCCGGGGGCAAACGCAGCCGCCTCGGGCTCGTGGTCGGTCGCCGCGCGGCATGTGGGTCTCGTCGCTGCGCTCGTCCTCGTCGCTCCCGTCCTCGCGCACGACCTCGACGCGGGCGCCGTCCGCGCGGAGCGCGCCGGCGCGGCCCTCGTGCTGGACGCGCAGCTCGACACGGAGACCAAGGTGCCGCTCGCGATCGACCTCGCAAGAGCGATCGAACGGACGCCGCACGGGACGCTGCCCGACTTCGGCCCCGAGTTCGGGGAGCGGCGTTCCGGCGGCGACGAGGGTGCCGAGCTCGACCGCCTCCGCCGGGGCCTCGACGAGACCGTCCGGGCCGTCGTCACCCGTGGCTTCCGCCGCGCTTTCACGATCTGCGCGCTCCTGGCGCTCCTCGCCCTCGGCCCGGTCCTCTTCCTGCGCCGGGCGACCAGGTGAGCTCTCGCGGCTCGGCCCTGCTCGGAGCGACCGTGCTCGTGGCAGGAGCCCTCCTCGTCGCCGAGCTCGGTGCCGGCGGGCTCGGCTACGGCGCCGGCACGCTCCACGACCCCTGCCGCCCGCGCGTGACCGCCGGGGGTGCGAGGGCCGAGGAGACCGCGCAGCGCTACGTCCTTCGGGCGCTCGACGAGCTCGCCTGCCGGACCGGCAAGAGCCGGGAGGAGCTTGTGCTCGAGCTCGCCGACCGGGGCATCGACGTGGTCGATGCGATCAGGCGGCTCGAGGACACCATCGACGACTGGCGGGAGCGGCTCGAGGACATCCTCGACGGCCCGTAAGAGACCGTGCCGGCTTTGCCGGCATGCCGCTCAACCCGAGCGGCGGGGACGCAGACCGTCGCCCCTGGCTGGCTAGCTCATAAGGCGGCGCTTGCGACGCCGACCAGAAGAGGCCGTGCCGGCTTTGCGGCATGGCCGCTCAACCCGAGCGGCAGAGCGCGGCGGGTCGACCCCTAGCCGCCGCTCCGGGAGAAATGCTGGTAGTCCTTGACGCCGCTCCAGCGGCCTCCCCAGCCCCACTCCACCGAGTCGAAGGCCGAGACGAGCGAACCGCCGTCGTAGGCCATCCCGGGACGCCGGCGTGAGCGGTCGAGGTACGGCACGCTCGCGGGATGTGACGTCGAGCCCCCGCTCACGTAGGGGTTCTCGATCGGGTTGACGTCGATCGCGCGCCCGTAGGCGTGCTCCGACCACCTGCCGGTCCCCGAGACCGGCCGGCAGTTGAAGGCGGACGTGTTGTCGGCCTCGATCGACCGGAAGTCGCTGGCACCGTAGTCATCCACGAGCCGCATGCGGCGGATCGGAAACCGTGCGGCATACAGCCGCCGGAGCACCGCGAGCAACGCCCTCGCCGAGTCCTCGTGCACCACGAGCCGCCCGGTGTGCACACGGCGATCGAAGCCCCAGTGAGCGGCGGTTATGAGCCGGAGGTCGCCCAGGCCGACGGGACAGCCCGGCCGCCACGAGACGCCGGTCATCCTGTCGGCGAGCCCGGGGCCGAGCTTCGAGATCGAGCCGCGAAAGCGCTCGCCGGAGCCGTTCGCGCCGGCTGTGACGACCGCGAGCGCGAGCGCGGTCAGCGCGACGAGTCCGAGCCTCCCTGGCCCGCGACTACCTCCAGGTGACATGGACGTGCCCGGCATGCAGCTCGGCGAGCGCGAGCGCCGGCCGAAGTCGGGACGGCCGGATTCGAACCGGCGGCCCCCTGCTCCCAAAGCAGGTGCGCTACCAGGCTGCGCCACGTCCCGTGCCGGGCAGTGTAGGCACGCCGAAGACCGCCGGTAGCCTCGGCGTGTGAGCGAGGTCGGACTCGGGTCTCGGAAGCAGACGGGCCGTCCCTTGCTCGGCTATGGGATGGTCGTCCTCGGCTCCGTCCTCTTCGCCGTCAACGGGGTCGTGGCGAAGGTGATCCTCGTTTCCGGCGTCACCTCCCTGAGGCTCACCGAGCTCCGCTCGACGGGGGCGGCGCTCGGACTCGGGCTCGTCGTGGCGCTGCTCCGGCCCGGCCGCCTGCGGATCGCCCGGCGCGAGCTCGTCCACCTCGCCATGTTCGGCTGCGCCGTGGCCTCCGTGCAGCTCTTCTACTTCCTTGCGATCCGGAGGCTCGACCTCGGCGTCGCCCTCCTGCTCCAGTACACGGGGCCGCTCCTCATCGCGCTGTGGGCGCGGTTCTTCGCTCGCGAGCCGGTTCGGCGCAGGATCTGGTACGCGCTCGCGCTCGCGCTCGTCGGCCTCTCCCTGGTGGTAGACGTGTGGCGCGGGTTTTCGCTCGACGGGCTGGGCGTGTCCTTTGCGCTGCTCGCGGCCCTGGCCTACGCGTTCTACGTCCTGCTGGCCGAGCGCGGCCTCGGCGAGCGGGACCCCCTCTCCCTGCTCGCGTGGGGGTTCGCGCTCTCCTCGCTGCTGTGGGCGTTGACTCAGCCGTGGTGGAGCTTCCCGGTCGAGCTCGTTGCGCGGGACGTCTCGCTGCTCGGCCGCCTCGGCGAGGTGCAGCTGCCGATGTGGGCCCTGCTCTGCTGGTTCGTGGTGCTCGGGACGATGGCGCCCTTCATGCTCGTCGTCGGAGCGCTTCGCCATCTGCCGGCTACGAGCGTGGCAATCACGGCGATGGTCGAACCAGTCGCGGGCGGGGTAGCGGCCTACGCGTGGCTCGGTGAGACCCTCGGCGTCGCCCAGCTCGCCGGGTGCGCAATCGTCCTGGTCGCAATCTTCCTCGCTCAGACCGCACGCTAGCTTCGCGGCGGCGCCCGAGGTCCGGCAGACGCTGTACAGTTTCCCGGCCCCTCGTGGTCCTTTTCAGACGGAAATCCGTAGTTTTCCTAAGCATGCTTGCGCTCGGCCTCGTCGGGTCAGAGGCAGCGGCGGCGCGTACGGATGTCGAGACGACCCGCCTGTCTTCGTCGGGACCCGAGCGAAGGCTTCTGCGGGCGATGAACGAGAGCCGCCGCGCGCACGGCCTGCCCCTCCTCAGGGTCGACGCGACCCTGCAGCGAGCCGCCCGCGCTCACTCCCGGGACATGATCGCGCGAGGGTACTTCGACCACGGCGCGTTCGGAACCCGGCTCTCCCGCTTCGGTATCCGGGGCGAGGTGATTGGCGAGAACCTCGCGGCCGCCTCCGGCCGGCGCGCGCTGGCCCGTCACATCGTGCGGATGTGGCTCGGCAGCCCGGGGCACCGCGCGAACCTCCTCCGTCCGGGCTTCCGACGCGTCGGGATCGGCGCGCTCCCCGGGAGGCTCCCCGGGCTCGGGAACGTTCGAGTCGTGACCGCGGACTTCGCGGGCACCTGACCGGCTCAGCCGGCGCGACGCTCGCCGCGGAAGAGGGCCCGGAGCGCCGCGAGCTTCTCGTCGCGCGTCCCGGCCTGATCGCGCTCGGTCGGGCGTCCGTACAGCATCCGACGTAGGAGCGGCGCCAGCTCGAGCGGATTGAACGGCTTCGTCACGTACTCGACACCACCGAGGTCGAGCGCCCGGGCTCGGTCTCGCAGCTCCGCACGCGCGGTGAGAAAGACGATCGGGATCTCATTCGTGCCAGGGTCGCTGAGCAGCTGCTCGGCTACCTGCCAGCCGTCGAGGCCCGGCATCATCACGTCGAGCAGGATCGCGTCGGGTTCCTTCGCGCGGGCGAGCTCGAGCCCGGCCAGCCCGTCACCGGCCTCGACCACCTCCATCCCTTCGGCCTCGAGGTTTACCCGGCAGAGGAGCCGAATCGGGGCCTCGTCGTCGATCACGAGAATCCGGGGCACGTCGCCCTCCTTTGAATCGTTTCCTATACCCCGGATCCCGCGGAAGTAGTCACCACGCGCTGCGGGACGCCCGGAAGCTCGATTGCGAAGGTCGACCCGGCCCCCTCGGACGAGTCGACCCAGATCCGGCCTCCCATCGCCGTCACGAGGCCACGGGCGATGAACAGCCCAAGGCCTGTCCCGGACAGCCTGCCCTCCCGGCCGCTGCCCCGGTAGAACTTCCGGAAGATGCGCTCTTCCTCGCCGCGCGGGATGCCAAGCCCCTCGTCCCTGACCAGAAGCTGCACCGCCTCGCCCTCGCGCCGTCCGCTGATCGTCACCGTCCCGCCGCCCGGCGAGTACTTGAGGGCGTTGTCCACGAGCTGGCCCAGGATCTGGCCCAACTTCTCCCGGTCTGCCACTGCCTCGAGCGGATCGGGGAGCTCGAGGACGAAGGCGTGACTTTCCGCGGGCGCGGCCTGCGTCGCACCGGCGACGACCTCCGACACGACCGTGCGAAGGTCGGTCGGAGCGAGGTGGAGCGGCAGCTCGCCCGTGTCAAGTCGCGCGACGTCCAGCAACCTGTCGACCGTTTTCGTCAGCCGCTCCGCCTCGGAGGCGATGTACCCGAGGAAGGTCTTGCGCTCCTCGTCGCCGAACGCGATGTCGCTTCTGAGCATGGTTTCGGCGAAGCCGTAGATCGAGGTCAGCGGCGTCCTCAGCTCGTGGGAGACGGCCCAGACGAATTCCGATTTCAGCTGCTCCACGGCGAGGTCACCGGAGATGTCGCGGAAGGCGAAGATGCGGCCCAACACGTCCCCAGCGGGGTCGCGCATCACCGCTTCGGTCACCGAGAGCCACACCTCCTCGTTGGCACGGCCGATCGAGATCACCCGGTCGCCGGCCGGGGCATCCCCGGGCGACTCCAGGCGACGGTGGAGCAGCTGGGAAGGCTCGCGTCCCAGTGCCTCGGCCCCAGAGACGCCTGTGATCCGCTCGGCGGCGGCGTTCCAGAGGACGACGCGCCCGTCCCGATCCACGGCGACGATGCCGTCGGCGATGTTCGCGAGGATCGCGACGCTCCGCTCCTTCTCGTGTGCTACCCGCTGGTAGAGCACGGCGTTCGAGAGGGCGGCGGCGGCGTTCCCGGCCAGCGCAGCCAGGGACTCCACCTCCTCATTCCGCCACGAGCGCGCCGCGCGCGAGTAGACGGCGAGGACGCCTCGCCCCTCCGGGAGGGCGAGCGGGACGCCCAGGAACCCCTCGAAACCGCGCGCGAGAACCGGGTCTCTCCCTTGCGGGAGATCGGAGACGCTGGCGAGGGCGACCGGCAACTGCGCATGCGCCGTGTCGCCCACCGGCCGGGTCTCCAAGGGCGCCCGGGCTCCGACGACGTCGTCGAGGCCCTCGCCGGACGCCGCGACGACGAGTAGCTCCTCGCCCTCCGCCAACCACACGGCGCCGGCCTCGGCGCGCAGCAGCGCGGGAGCGCGGTCGACCAGCTCGTCGAGGACTGCGGCGGGGTCGAGCTCGGTCGCAACCATCGTGCCGCTACGCGCGAGCTCCTGCGACAGCGCCCTTGAGCGGCGCTCGGTCTCGAAGAGCTCGCTCCGCTCGAGCGCCCCCCGCGCGGCCTGGGCCAGGTGGCGGCCGAGCTCGAGATCGTCCTCCGTGAAGGCTTGCTCCTCGACGAAGAAGACGACCACGAGCCCGTGTTCCTCCGACCGTAGGGCCTGAACCGGCACCGCGATGAGGGACCGGTACGACGCCGTCACCGCCTCGCGGAAGGGCCCGTCGAAACGGTCGTCCGCGGCGAGCTGCGCGGCCGCGAGCACCCGTCCCTCGCGGGCGGCGATCTGAAGCGGGGCGGCCGTGACCGATCCTGGCGCGATCGCCTTGGCGACCGGCTCGACGAGCTCGTGCGCCCCCGCGAGGACGAGTCCGCCCGGCTCCGGCATGAGGACGCAGGACCCGTCGCCGCCCAGGGAGACGCAGGCCGCCTGCGCAACCGCGTCAAGCGTCTCGGCATGCGAGAGCGGCTCGCCGAGCAGGGTTGCGACGCGGTAGAAGCCCCGTTCGACGCGCGCCTGTCTCGCGCTGAGCTCGAAGCTCTCGGCGTTCTGCAGGGCGAGCGAGGCCAGGCTCGCGAAGGCCTCGAGGAGCTGGGCGTCGGCCTCGCCGAAGGGGCGGGCCGGGTCGCGACGCCCGGCCCCGAGGACGCCGCGCGTCTCACCCGACCAGGTCATGGGTGCGACGATCGCTCCGGCGAAGCTCCGGTACGCGTCGTTCGGGACCGGCAGGGTCTTCGCGTCGTAGTCGTCCGCACGGACCGAGCGCTCGCCGGCCACTGCCCTGGCCGCGAGGCCTCGTTCGAGCGGGAACTCGAACCCGAGCATCGTGAGAGGCAGGCCGTGGACCGCCGCGCACCGGAAGACGCCCTGTTCCGCGTCGATCAGGTAGCAGTCGGCGGCCTCGGACTCGAGCAGCTTCGCGACCTCCTCGACGAGCCGCTGCAGGACCGTCTCCAGCCGCAGCTCGCCGGTCACGACCCGGGAAGCTTGAAGGAGTGCGGTCTGCCGTTCCAGCGCCGCGGCCAGCTCGCCGGCGGCCCGCGTCCGATCGAGCGCGAGCGCCGCCTCCCCGGCGATCGCCTCGAGCAGGACGAGCTCGCCGCTCGAGAACGCTCGCCGCTCTCCCGTGGCGGCCGCGACGAGAACACCCGTGACGCGGCCGCCGACGACGAGCGGGACGAACGCGGCGCTCGTCGCCCCCACCCGCTCCGCGAGCCGGCGGTTGACGATCGGCGACTCGGAGAGGTCGAAGATCGTCAGCGAGGCACCCTCGGACACGACGCTCGCGATCGCGGAGGGCTCCTCGACGAGATCGAGCCGCAGCCGGCTCCACCACTCGACCTCGCCGGCCACGTCCTGTGCCAGCAGCCCCGTCGCCTCCGACTCATCGGCGCCGACCAGCGCGATCGCGGCAAACTGCAGCCCGAGGAGCCGGCGGACCTCGTCGAGCACGACCCCTGCAGCCTGCCTCGGCTCGTCGACCCGGCCGAGCGCTGAGGAGATCGGTCCGACGGCCTCGAGCTCGCTGCCGAGCATGGAGATCTGCTCACGGCGATCCCGGCCGCTCGAGGCGCCGGTGATCGACGGCGTCACGCGCCGCCACCGCGCGAGCACGAGAACGGATGGAGGCAGTGCGACCGCGATCGCAGCGAACGAGACCCAGAGCTGGCCGCCGAGCGGACGGCTGTCGTGCAGGACGAGCGCCCCCAGCGTCGCGGCTACGACGGCCAGGGTCGCGAGCAGGCAGAGCAGCCCGAGTTCGGCGGCCTCGATCCGACCGCGCGCGCGCCAGCTCACCGCGAGGAGCACCGCGACCGCGGCGAGAGCGGCTGCCAGCGCGAGGAGCGGCAGCGCGTTGAGGAGCACCGACTGAGTCTCGAGGCTCACCGGGGAGGTTGATGATAGAGAGCGCCTCGACGAGATCGACTTCGTGGCCGCGATCTCCGGTTGCAAAGATGGGCCGTCCGGCCTATTGGCACTTGGGGGCCCGGCACGATACGGTGGGCTCTTGGGCGATGCGAGCCGCGGACTAGTCCGCGGCCAGCAGCGAAAAGGCCCGCCGCAACCGACCCCCCAGCGGCGGGCCTTTTCATGCCCAGCCTGATCGAGGCTCGCGGCTGTGCGCCGGCACTCGACCGGTGGCGGTCAGCCGCGCGACCCGGGCCGCGGCCGCACGAGGGGAGTTGCTAGGTCCTGGCGATCGCGGGCTCGGCGCCGCCGCTCTCGATCCGCACGGCGAGCACCTCGGCGCTGATCCGGTCTCCGTGGCGGGCGACCAGCTCGGACTCCGAGTCCGGCAGCGTCACGACGATCCGGTCGGTGAGCTCGAGGCCGGCGTCCTTCCGCATCGTGTTGAGGCGATGGATCAGGTCGAGGACGCGGCCCTCGAGCAGCAGCTCGTCGTCGAGCCCCGTCTCGAGCGCGACCGTCAGGCCGTCGTCGGCGGCCAGCGCCCAGCCCTCGCGGCCGGCCTGCTCGACGAGCACCTCGTCGCGCTCCAGGACGTGGCCGTCGACGCGGAAGGCGCCGCCGGGCAGCTCCTCGAACCGCCCCTCGGCGAGAGCGGCCCGCACCGCGCCGAGCTCCCGTCCGAGCCTGGGGCCGAGTAGGGGTAGGTTCGGCTTCACGCGGAGCTCCGCGGCGTCGACCTCCCCGAACTCGACCTGCTTGACCCGCAGCTCGTCGGCGATCTCCGCCGCGTGGCCGCGAGCCGCCGAGGCGCCCTGCACCACCAGGCGCCGGAGCGGCTGGCGGAGCTTCAGACCCGACGACGAGCGCGCCTGCCGCCCGAGCTCGACGACGCGCCTGACCTCGGCGACCTCGGCGAGGAGCGCGTCGTCCGGGTCGCCGAGCTCCGGCCAGCCCGCGAGGAAGACCGACCCGGGCGCGCCCTCGCAGGCCCCTCGCACGAGGTTTCGCCACAGGTGGTCGGCGAGGAAGGGAACGACCGGGGCGATCACGCGGATCGACTGGACGAGCCCGAACCAGAGGACTCCGAATGCGGTCTCGTCACCCTCCCAGAATCGTCGCCTCGAGCGCCGGATGTACCAGTTCGAGAGGTCGTCGACGAACGCGTCGTAGGCCCGGACGACGGTCACGGTCAGGTAGGCCTCGTACCCTGCGGTCACCTCCGAGACGAGCTGGCGCGTGCGCTCGACGAGCCAGCGGTCGAGCGGGCGCAGCTCCCCGCCGGGCCCCGACTCGAGCTCCGTCAGCGTCGGCCTGAAGCCCTCGACGTTGCCGTAGTCGACGAGGAAGCGCACGGAGTTCCAGAGCGTGAGCAGCCTCCGCTTGATCTCGTGTGCCGGCCCGAAGCCGAAGAGGAGGTTCTGGCTCGGCGGCTGCGCGCAGTACTGCCAGCGCATCACGTCGGCGCCCATGCGCGCGAACGCGTCCTCGGCGTCGATCATGTTCCCCCACGAGCCGTGCATCTCGCGGCCCGTCTCGTCGAGCATCTTCTCGTAGCCCAGCACCTTCCGGAACGGCGGGCGACCGGTGAGTGCGACCGACATCAGGAGCTGCGAGTAGAACCAGAGCCGGATCTGCTCGCGCATCTCCGAGACCCAGTCGGCGGGAAACCACGTCTCCCAGTAGGCGTGATCGGGGAGGTCGGCGGTCGTCAGGCCCCGGGCAGCACCGGTTCCGTACCCCTCCGGGATCCACTCCTCGTTCTGCCAGCCGAGGGTCGAGAACGGCACGATCCCGGCGTCGAGCCAGACGTCGCCGACCTCCGCGACGCGACTCACCGCCTCCCCGCACGCGTCGCAGCGGATCGGCACGGCGTCGATCCACGGCCGGCGGAGCTCCTCGAGCTGCTCGAGGCCGTCGAGGGCGCGGCGCTCGAGCTCCGAGCGCGACCCGATCACGTTCAGGTGGCCGCACGAGCAGGGGTAGAACGGCAGCGGCAGGCCGTAGTAGCGGCGGCGCGAGATGTTCCAGTCGCCCATGTTCCGCAGCCAGTCGTCCATCCGCTTGCCCATGTACGCAGGCATCCATTCGACCTCGGCGTTGGCGCTCAGGAGCTGCGGCCGGAGCTCGTCGACCGCGATCAGCCAGTCATCGGTGATGCGCCAGATCAGCGGCGTGTCGCACCGCCAGCAGTGCGGGTAACGGTGCTCGTAGAGCCCCGAGGAGACGAGGTAGCCGTGCTCGCCGAGCCAGCCGACGATCTGGTCTGCCGCCTCGGTCGTCGAGAGGCCGTGCAGCCAGCCGTAGTCAGCGGAGAAGCGCCCCGCCTCGTCGACCGGCATCAGCACCGGGAGGTCGTGGACGCGCCCGAGCTCGAAGTCCTCCTGCCCTGCGCCGGGCGCGATGTGGACGATCCCGGTGCCCTCCTCGAGCGAGACCTCGTCCCACGGGATGACGCGATGTTCGACGGCCGCGCCGGGCCCGAGCTCGTCGAACGCTCCCTGATACCGCCAGCCGACGAGCTCCCCGCCCCGTTTCCGCTCGACGAAGGGCCCGTCGGGATACCGGGCGACCGCGACCCACTCGCCGTTCCCCCGTCGTCCGTACTCCGCCTCCGGCCGGACGGCGGCCGCGACGTTCGCCGGCACCGTCCACGGCGTCGTCGTCCAGATCACCAGCGACTCCCGGTCGCGGTCGAGGAGCGGGAAGCGCACGAACAGGGACGGGTCGGCTCGATCCTGGTAGACACCCGCCTGCGAGAGCTCGTGCTGGGAGAGCGAGGTCCCGCAGCGGGGGCACCACTCCGTCGAGCGATGACCGAGGTAGAGCCAGCCGCGCTCGTGCACGAGGTGCAGGAATCGCCAGACGTACTCGATGTTCGTGTCGCTGAACGTGAAGTAGTCGTTCCCCCAGTCCATCCACTGGCCGAGCCGCTTCGAGCCGCGCGTGAGGTCCTCCGCGTAGCCGACGACGACTTCGCGGCAACGGCGCGCGAACTCCGCGAGCCCGAACTCTTCGATCTCCCGCTTCGAGTTGAGGCCGAGCTCGCGCTCGACGCCGACCTCGATCCAGAGCCCCTGGCAGTCGAACCCGTTCTGGTAGCGCTGGTCGAACCCGCGGAGCGCCTTGTAGCGCTGGAAGACGTCCTTCAGCGTCCTGCCCCACGCCGTGTGCACGGCGAGCGGCTTGTTGGCCGTGACCGGGCCGTCGACAAAGCTCCACTTCGGGCCGCCGCGGTTTCGCTCGCGAAGCCGCTCGAAGGTCTCCTCGCGCTCCCAGACCTCCAGGACCTGCTCCTCGAGCGCGGGGTGATCCGGCACCGCAGGCAGGCGGGAAAAGACCTCGTTCATGCAGCCGATTCTAGGAGTTGAGGTCAGGCGTTCCGGGAACACTCCCGGACCGGGGCTCGTTGCACCGGCAAACCACCTGAAAGGACCGACACATGGCAGACGCAGTCACCGAGGCGACGTTCGACGAGGAAGTTCTTCGAAGCGACACTCCCGTGATCGTCGACTTCTGGGCGGAGTGGTGCGGCCCGTGTCATGCAGTCGCGCCCGTGCTCGACCGGATCGCCGCCGAGCGCGACGTCCGGGTGGTGAAGGTGAACATCGACGAGGAGCAGGGCCTCGCGGAGCGCTACGGCGTTGCCTCGATCCCGATGATGATCCTGTTCCGCGAGGGGCAGCCCGCCGCCGCAGCAGTCGGCGCGCAGCCGAAGGGGATGCTCGAGCAGAACCTCGGCCTCGCCACCGAGGCGGCCTAGGTGAGTAGTTCCACGGGTTAGCCGGCTGTGGCTCGCGCAGTAGCCGTAGTCGGCCGCGTCGGCGAGTTGGCTGCGCCGGGTGGGTCGTGAGCGGTCGCCCGCTCGCATGTCTCAGCCAAGAGCGCGGGCGCGGGCAAGGAGCGCGCTCTCGGCAGCCGCCTCGCGCTTGCGCGCCTCGGCGCTCCAGGCTTCGTGCACCGCCAGGGTCTCCTCGAGCCCGTCGAGCATCGCGTCCATCGCTG
>JACDAS010000314.1 GCA_013695295.1 Actinomycetota bacterium
TGCTGAGCGGCACCTACGTCCTCACGGACACGATCGACAAGGCGTTCGACAGCATCTTCGTCGAGTCCTACGCGGGCACCGACGCCGTGGTCACCGGCCACAAGTCGGGGATCGTCTTCGAGGGCGACGAGGCCGCGGCGCCGGCCGTGCCCGAGCGGCTGCTCGAGCAGGTGCGCTCCGTCGGGAATGTCGAGCTCGCGACGGGGAGCGTCTTCGACGAGTCGACCAAGATCCTCGACAAGCAGGGCAAGGCGGTCGACGCCGGGGGCGCTCCGACGTTCGGCTTCGGCATCGACACGAGCCCCGAGCTCGACCGCTTCAACCCGCTGAACCTCGTCGAAGGTCGCTGGGCCGCCGGGCCGGGCGAGGTCGTGATCGACCGGGGCACGGCCGACGACCAGGACTACGGGATCGGGGACACGGTCGGCATCGCTTCGCAGGGCCCGAGGCAGGACTTCCGGGTCGTCGGCGTCGCCCAGTACGGCAACGTCAGCTCGCTCGGCAGCGCCACGTTCGCCGTCTTCGACATTCCGACGGCCCAGCGCCTCCTGAACCGGGAAGGCGAGTTCGACGCGATCTCGGCCGCAGCGAGGGAAGGCGTCGAGCCCGAGCGGCTCGTGCGGGAGATCCGCGAGGCGCTCCCCGGCTCGGTCGACGTCCGCTCGGGCACCGAGCAGGCGACCGAGGACAGCGGCGAGGTCGCCGAGTTCACGAAGTTCATTCGCTACTTCCTGCTCGCCTTTGCCGGGATCGCGATCTTCGTCGGGGCCTTCGTGATCTTCAACACCCTCTCGATCACGGTCGCGCAGCGCGCGCGCGAGTTCGCGACGCTGCGCACGATCGGCGCGTCGCGCCGGCAGGTGCTCGGCTCCGTCGTCATCGAGGCGCTCGTGATCGGCACGCTCGCGTCGATCAGCGGGCTCTTCATCGGCCTGGCGCTGGCGAAGGGGCTGAACTCCCTCTTCGTCTCGCTCGGGCTCGACCTCCCGCAGACCGGGCTCGTGTTCGCTCCACGGACAGTCGTCGTCTCTCTCGTCGTCGGGATCGGCGTCACCCTGCTCGCCGGGCTCGCGCCGGCCGTGCGCGCCACCCGGGTGCCCCCGATCGCGGCCGTCCGCGAGGGCTCGACACTCCCCCGGTCGCGCCTGGCCCCGTACAGCCCCTACATCGCGCTCGTCACGATCGCAGCCGCGGTGGCGATGCTCGTCTACGCAATGTTCGGCGACGGCGTCGCCGTCGTGCAGCGGCTCCTGCTGATGGCCATCGGCTGCCTGGCACTCTTCTTCGGCATCGCGCTGCTCTCGTCCCGGCTCGTCCGCCCGCTGGCCTCGGTCGTCGGCTGGCCCGCGCGGCTGATCGGCGGTGCCGCTGGGAAACTGGCTCTCGGCAACGCTCGCCGCAACCCCGGGCGCACGGCGGCGACGGCCGCAGCGCTGATGATCGGCATCGCCCTCGTCACCTTCGTGGCCGTGCTGGCCGACGGCTTCAAGACCTCGAACAGCAAGGCGATCAAGGAGCAGGTGATCGCCGACTACGTCGTCACCTCGCAGGACGGCTTCACGCCCTTCGTGGCCGCCGCCGGGGACGCGATCGAGCGGGCGCCCGGCTCGGAGCAGGTGGCGCACGTGCGCTCCGACCTCGCCCGGGCGGCCGGATCCGGCAAGTACCTGACGGGGATCGAGCCGGACCGGATCACGCAGGCCTATCGCTTCGACTGGAAGGCGGGCTCCGACGAGATCCTCGACGGTCTCGGGAGCAACGGCGCCGTGGTCTCCAAGGACTTCGCCGACGACAAGAACCTGAAGCTCGGCAGCAGCTTCGAGCTCGTGACGCCGTCGAATACGAGCCGCACGCTCGAGGTCAAGGGGATCTACGACCCACCGCCGTTCTACCCATTGCTCGGAGCGGTCAGCGTGACGAAGACGACCTTCGACCAGCTCTACGACCGCCCGCGCAACCAGTTCACCTTCGTCAACGTCGCCGGCGATCCGTCCGCGAGCGCGACGGAGGCTCTCAAGGCTTCTGTCTCGACCTTCCCCGACGCCAAGGTGCTGACGCGCGCCGAGTGGATCGCAGACCAGGAGGAGGAGCTCGCGCAGCTCCTCAACCTGCTCTACGTGCTGCTGGCACTCTCCGTGATCGTCAGCCTCTTCGGCATGGTCAACACACTCGTCCTCTCCGTCTTCGAGCGCACGCGCGAGCTCGGCATGCTGAGGGCCGTCGGCATGACCCGCCGCCAGGTGCGCCGGATGATCCGGCACGAGAGCGTGATCACGGCGCTGATCGGCGCGGCGCTCGGCCTGCCGCTCGGCATCTTCCTCGCCTTCCTCGTGATCAAGGCGCTCAGCCAGTTCGAGGTCACGTTCTCGATCCCGATCGGCTCGCTGATCACGTTCACGATCGTCGCGATCGTCGCCGGGATGCTGGCCGCGATCCTGCCGGCGCGCCGGGCTGCGCGCCTGAACGTGCTGCAGGCCCTGCAATACGAGTAGAGCTACGCCAGGTAGTACACGAGAAACACGACCGCGACGATCACGGCGACGACGGCTCCGACCACGAGGAAGACTGCCGTTTGCAGGATGAACGGGGTCGCCTCGGTCGAGCCTCGCTTGATCGCGTTCTCGACCTCGCCCTCGACCGGGTGTTCGGGGTCGGCCACGAGAACTCGGTTCCCTCCCGGCCGGAGCCCTAATCCACGTCCCGGGGGCGTGGCTCAGCCGAGGCCAGGAAGTCGCGCAGCTCGTGAGGCGTCAGCCGCCGGCGCCCGAGCTCGGCGAGCGTCGGCACGCACTCGTGGACGAGCCGCGAGACGACCTCCTCGCCATCCGAGAACGGGCTGACGATCTTCGACCCCTTCAGCAGGACGCGACCCCGGAGCGGCGCGACGTGCACGCCGAGCTGAGCCTCGGAGTAGCCCTTCTCCCTCAGGATCCGGTTCGCCTCCTCGATCATGCTTGCAGGCGCTCTCGCAGGCGCTCGCTGACGACCCTCGCGTCGGCCTTCCCGCCGGTCTCCCGCAAGACCTGGCCCACGAAGAAGCCGAGCAGCCCCTCCTTGCCCGCGCGGTAGGCGGCGGCCTGCGCCTCGTTGGCGGCGAGGACTCGCTCGATCACCGGATCGAGCGCGGACGCGTCGGAGATCGCCGCCTCCCCGAGGTAGCGCTCCGCCGTGAAGCCGGGCTCGCCGCTCGAGGCGAGGGCCTCGCCGAACACCGAGCGCGGAATCCGGCCACGGGCCTCGATCAGCTTGCCGAGCTCGGCGGGGTCGACCGACGTCGGATCGACGCCGGCGCCTGCAAGCTGGTTCATCAGCACGTTCGCGACCATGCGGCGGTCGCCCGGCACACGATCGAACAGCGCATCTCGGCCGCTCGTCACCAGGCCCTCCGCGAGCTCGAGCCCGACGTCGGCCGCGAGCCGGCGGATCCGCGCGGCCGGCAGCTCCGGCAGGGACGCCCGGAGCCGCTCGACGAGCTCGACCGGCGGGGCGAGCGGCACGAGATCGGGCTCGGGGAGGTAGCGGTAGTCCTGCGCCTCCTCCTTCGAGCGCAGCGGCGGAGCCGACTCGCGTGAGGGGTCGAAGTGGAGGGTCTCCTGGACGACCTCTCCACCGCCCTCGTAGATCGCGATCTGACGCTCGAGCTCACGCTCGATCCCCTTCGCGGCGAACGCGAACGAGTTCATGTTCTTGAGCTCCGTCCGCGTGCGGAGCTCGCTCGACCCCCGCGGACGGACCGACACGTTGACGTCGAAGCGGAGCGTGCCCTTCTCCATCTCCGCGTCGGAGACGCCGAGCTCGACGACCGTCTGCCGGAGGAGCTGCAGAAACCGGCGCGCCTCGTCGGCGGAGTGGAGGTCGGGCCCGGTCACGATCTCGACGAGGGGCGTGCCGCCGCGATTGAAGTCGACGAGTGTCCGCGTGGCGCCGCCGATCCGCCCCTCCGCCCCGCCGACGTGGACGTTCTTCGCGGCATCCTCCTCGAGGTGGGCGCGCACGATGCCGACCTCGAGGTCGCCGGCGGGGCCGGGAACCGAGAAGCGCCCGCCGGAGCAGAGCGGCTCGTCGTACTGGGAGATCTGGTACCCCTTCGACAGGTCCGGGTAGAAGTAATTCTTGCGGTGAAAGACCGCCCGCTCGGCGACCTCGCAGCCGAGAGCCAGCCCCAGCTGGATGGTCATCTCGACGGCCAGCCGGTTCGGCACCGGCAGCGTCCCCGGGTGGGCGAGGCAGACCGGGCAGGTGCGGGCGTTCTCGGCCGCTCCGAAGCCGGACTCGCACCGGCAGAACAGCTTCGTCCGCGTCTTCAGCTGGACGTGGATCTCAAGGCCGATCACGGGCTCCCAGCTCATGCGAGCCTCCGGGGCACGACGTCGAATCCGACCGCCCGCTCGAGCGCGTGGCCGACGCGAAAGAGGACGTTCTCCGCGAACTGCGCGCCGACCAGCTGAAGGCCGACCGGCAGCCCCTCGGACAGGCCGCACGGGATCGAGAGCCCCGGGAGGCCGGCCATGTTGGGCGGGATCGCGAGCACGTCCGAGAGGTACATCGCAAGTGGGTTCGCCGTCTTCGCGCCGAGCGGGAAGGCGACCGTTGGCGAGGTCGGCGAGACGAGCACGTCGAAGCGCTCGAGCGCCGCGGCGAACTCCTGGCGGATCAGCGTCCGGACCTTCTGAGCCTGTCCGTAGTAGGCCTCGTAGTAGCCGGCCGAGAGGGCGTAGGTGCCGAGCATGATCCGGCGCTTCGGCTCGTCGCCGAAGCCCTCGCGCCGGGTCTGCTCGTACATGCGGCGCGCGTCGCCGTCGCCGCCGGCGCGGAGCCCGAAGCGGACGCCGTCGTAGCGGGCGAGGTTCGACGAAGCCTCGGAAGGCGCGATCAGGTAGTAGCAGGCGAGCCCGTACTCGACCGAGCGGGGCAGCTCGCACGCGGCCACCTCGGCCCCGAGCTCGCGGGCCAGATCGAGCGCACGGCTCACCGCGGCCGAGACGCCGGGCTCGATCCCCTCGGCCTCGTTCAGCTCGCGCGGCACGCCGATGCGCACGCCGCGGAGGTCGTCGCGTTCGGGCAGCTCGACCGGCTCAGGCAGGTCGACCGTGGTCGAGTCGCGGGGATCCCGGCCGGCGATCGCGCGGTAGAGGAGCGCGCAATCCCGGACGGTCTTCGTCATCGGGCCGACCTGGTCGAGGCTCGAGGCGAAGGCGACGATCCCGTAGCGGGAGACCGTGCCGTAGGTCGGGCGCAGTCCTACGATCCCGCAGAGCGCAGCCGGCTGCTTGACCGAGCCGCCCGTGTCCGAGCCGAGCGCCCACGGCGCGAGCCCCGCCGAGACCGCCGCCGCCGAGCCACCCGAGGAGCCACCCGGGACGCGCGTCGTGTCCCACGGGTTTCGCGTCGGTCCATAGGCCGAGTTCTCCGTCGAGGAGCCCATGGCGAACTCGTCCATATTCGTCTTGCCGAGCAACGGGAAGCCGGCCGCCCTGCACCGCGCGGCGACCGTGGAGTCGAACACGGGCCGGTAGCCGGCGAGAATCTTCGAGCCGGCGGTGGTCTCGACCCCGCGGGTGGAGATCACGTCCTTGAGCGCGATCGGGACGCCTGCTCCCTCGACCCGCTCGACGAGTGTGAGGTACGCGTTCAGCTCCCCGTTCCGCTCCTCGATCGCGGCGCGGTAGGCCGCGTGCAGCTCCGCCGCGGACAGCTCGCCGCGCTCGAGCAGCCCGGCCGCCTCCTCGGCGGTCAGGCGCAGCGTGTCGATCGTCACGCTTCCGACCCTGATCCGGCACGCCCGTGTGCGCGGCGCGAGGGTACGCTGATCGCGGGGGAGAGAACACCCGGGGGTCCCCCGGGGGGCACACCTTCCGGGAGGTCCAGAGAGGTCATGCCGGCGGGACCCGGAAGAAGTGACCCTCGCGATCGGGAGCGCTCGCGAGCGCCTCGCCGGCGTCGAGCGAGGGCTGTGGCTCGTCTTCTGCCCACACGTTCGAGAGCTCGAGCGGATGCGCGGTCGGCTCGACCCCCGACAGGTCGAGCTCGGCCACCTTGCCGACCGCCTCGAGGATCGCGCTCAGCTGCTCGCGGAACCGCTCGACCTCGGCATCCGACAGCTCCAGTCGTGCGAGCCTCGCCACGTGCAGCACCTCGCCTCTGGAAATCGCCACGCGAAAGATCCTCCCTGAGAACTCGTTCTAATGAAGCGGGCCCCTCTCGGGG
>JACDAS010000040.1 GCA_013695295.1 Actinomycetota bacterium
CGAGGGGCAGCCGCAGCCTCCTCCCGACCCGCCGCCCACCGCGTCACCGTTCCCACTGCCTCCGCTCGAGTCGCAGGACAAAGGGTTAGATCATCCCGGGAAGGAGACCCGTGGCCGAGACTGAGCGCGTGAATGCGATTGCCGCCGCGGATCCTCACGACAGTCCGTTCGTGCTGCCCGCGATCGAGGGCCTCCCGTTCGAGAAGGACAGCGCCGAGGCACGCGCGATCCAGCAGGTGATCGAGCAAGCCGACCGGGAGCGCGCCGAGGCATCGAAGACGTAACGCCGGGCCCCGTGCAGGGTAAGGCTGCGCCGTCACGGCGCCGGATGTTCGACGAGGTCGAAGCTGTAGAGACGCCACCGCATCGCCTCGCCGCTGAGCTCTCGAGCCAATCCGGGAGCGGTCCGACTCTTGCGAGAAGATCCTGCCACGAGACGTGCTCGAAGCGCTGCTGCTCGGTCTGCCGTAGCTGGGCGGCGAACGCTGACGCTTGAGCGCGGAGGGCCGAGGGTGACCTTTGTGGCTGTCTTGCCTACGAGCTCAGGATCCCCCATGATCGTCGCGCCGCACTGGCATGTCATCGTCTTGGCGCCCCCATTTCAGATGAACCATACCGCCGTAACTACGATTGCCTCGTGAGCCGAGGCCGCTAGCCAAATCCCTGGAAAACGCCAGTCTTTAGTCCGAGCGTCGACGTCCGCGGCCACCGAGATCCTTGTTTGACTCCATGTCGAACCACATCGCGAAGAGGGTGAACTGCGAGCCCGAGATCAGCAGCAGGGCGATCAGCGCGACCGTCGCCGGCGTGATGTCGTTGCCGAGGAAGCGGAGCACCGTCTCGGTGATCCCGAGCGCCAGGCCGAGGGTGGTCATCAGGAAGCCGAGCGCGTAGAAGAAGACGAGCGGGTGGAAGTCGCGGATCACGTACTTCTCGCGCATCCGCCAGAAGAAGCCCTTGACGAGCAGCCACGAGATCGTCGGGACGACCTTTCCGAGCCGGATTCCAGATCGCTCCCCGACCCCGTAGATGGGCCTCGAGGGGAAGTCCCGAACGCAGGCGTTGACGACGTTCAGGTGCACGAGGAGGTCGTTGGGGAATCCGTAGCGGCGATAGAGCCGATCGACGTCCAGGGCCTCGAGCGTGCCGAGGCCGATCGCCGTGTAGCCGGCCTGCGAGTCGGCCACGTGCCAGTAGCCCGACGCGATCTTCGTCAGCAACGACAGCAGCGCGTTGCCGAGGTAGCGGGTCCGTGGGATCAGCTGCCAGGCCTGGCCTGAGAAGAGCCGGTTCGCCTTCGCGTAGTCGACCTCGCCGCGGGCGACCGGGCCGGCGAGCCCCGCCAGCTCCGCCGGATCCATCTGGTTGTCGGCGGCCATCACGCAGGTGACGTCGATCCGCTCGGCGAGCGCGCGGCGGTAGCCGGTGACGATCGCCGCGCCGACCCCACCGTTTCGGTCGTGCGCGATCACCTCGACGCGGGGGTCGAACGCTGCGACCTCGCGGGCCCGCTCGCCGGTGGCGTCCGTGGAGGCATCGTCGACGACGTAGACGCGATCGACGAAGTCCGGGATGCCGCGGAGCGTCTCGGCGACCAGCGCCTCCTCGTTGTAGGCGGGGACGACGACCGCGACCCGCTTGCCGTCCAGAGGCATCGTGGGCGGATTCAGGCCGACGGCGCCGGGCGCGAGCGCCTGAAGCGTCGCTCGAGCGGTGCCCACGCGATCGCGGCCAGCGCGCCCAGGATCAGGCCGATCGCGGCGCCGATCGCGCCGGCGCTCCGCCTGCTCGGCGGCGAGCTCCGCTCGGCGATCGCGGGCTCGACGATCGCGGCCCGCTCGACGCCGCGAGCGAGCGCGACGAGGTCGCGCAGGCCGAGCTCCGACGTCTCGAGGCTCGAGCGCCGCTGCTCGTTGAAGGTCAGGACGTTGTTGAAGTTGGCGACGAAGATGAGCCGCTCCACGACCGGGATCGAGCGATCCTTGAGGATCTCCGCCTGCTCCTTGACCGCGAATTCGAGCCGCTCGTTGACCTTCTTCAGCTCGCGCTTGTTCCGGTCGAGCCGCGCCTGATAGGTGCTGAGCTTGACGTCGACGTAGGCCGAGACCTCGTCGACGATCACCCGCGCGAGCGCGTCCGCGGCGTCGACCGCCTTGCGTGGCGGCAGATCTCGCACCCTGATCTCGAGCAGAGGCGTCAGCTGGTCGGCGCGGGCGCGCGAGGAGGCCGCGAGCGTCTTCGTCGAGATTCGCGCGCGCAGGACGGCCGGGCGGATGCCGGCCTCCTGTGCGACCTCGTTCACCGTCCGGCGCGTGAGCGCGAACTGCCCAACGATCCCGATCCGGGTCTGGAGGTTCTGGATCGGCGTCGTCCCTCCTGGCGCGAACGGCTGGCCAAGGTAGACGAGGGTACGGGCGCCGTACGACCGGCTCTGGCCGGTCGTCGCGAGGAGGCCGACTGCGGCCCCGACGATCAGCCCGAGGACGAGCAACCACCAGCGCGCGAGGATCGCCCGCCAGTAGCGCCCGAGGTCGATCTCCTCTTCCGCGTCGAGCTCCACGGCGGAGCGGGCGGCGCGCGACTCCCCCTGGGGCCTCATCGGGCGCCAACCCTAGCAACGGCCCATTTCCACTGAGCGTGCAGGCCAACCTCGAGCGAGACCTGCGGCGACCAGCCGAGCTCGGCCCGGATCCGGCTCGTGTCGGCCGCCGTGCGGCGGACGTCGCCGGCGGCCTCGGGGCCGGTCCGCAGGTCGAGCGTCCGACCCGAGACGCGCTCGCAGACGGCGATCGCCTCCCGCATGGTCGCCTCGCCGCCGCCGCCAACGTTCAACGTCGCGCCCGCCGGCGCGAGCTCCATCGCCGCGACGGTCGCCGCCACCGCGTCCGCAACGAAGGTGAACCCGCGCGAGCGCGACCCGTCGCCGTAGAGCTCGAAGGGAGCCCCCTCCGCGAGCGCACGGAGGATGCGCGTGAAGGCCATGTCCGGACGCTGCCGCGGCCCGTAGACGGTGAAGTAGCGCAACACGACCGATTCGAGGCCGAATCCGACCCCGTACGCGCGCGCCAGGTGCTCGCAGGCGAGCTTCGTGATCCCGTACGGCGAGATCGGCCGGGGCGGAGTGCTCTCGGGGGTCGGGTAGGCCTCGGCGTCTCCGTAGATCGAGGAGGAGGACGCGAGGACGACCCGGGTCCCCGCCGCCGCGGCGGCCTCGAGCAGGCGCTCGGTCGCGAGCACGTTCCGTCGCACGTAGTGCTCGAAGACGTCCCCGAACGAGCGCACGCCAGGCTGCCCCGCCAGGTGGAAGACGCCGTCGGCGCCGGCGAGCAGCCCTGCGAGCGGGTCCTGGGCGAGGTCGAGCCGGCGGACGTCGAGGCCGCGGGCGTTCTCCTCCTTCAGGCCCGGGTCGTAGTAGTCGCTGAAGCAGTCGACGCCGACCACGTCGTGGCCGCTCGCCTGGAGCGCCTCCGCCAGGTGGGAGCCGATGAACCCGGCTGCCCCCGTGACCACGTACTTCATCGGCCGAGGAGCTCCAGGTAGAGGCGCTCGTGCGCCTCTGCCGCGGCGTCCCAGGTCAGAGCGGCGCCGGCGCGCACGGCGCCACGAGCGGCGTCGACGAGGGCACTCGGATCCTCGAGCAGCGACCGGCAGGCGACCGCCAGCGCCTGCGCGTCGCCGGGTGGGACGACCCTCCCGGCCGCGAACTCGGTCACCGTCTCGCCGAGCGAGCCCACGTCGGAGACGACCGCGGGCCGGCCGTGGCCGAGCGCGGTCGCGAGGACGCCCGACGAGTCGGCCCGGCGGTAGGGAAGGACGACCGCGCTCGCACGCGCCATCAGTCCGGGGACCTCGTCGTCCGGGACGAACCCGAGCCGCCACTCGATCCGGTCTGCGACGCCGAGCCGGGCCGCGAGCTCCCGTACGCCCTCGACGGAGTCCAGCGTGTCCCCCGCGACGACGAGCCGCGTCTCCGGGATGTCGGGCAGCGCGCGCACCAGGACGTCCAGGCCCTTGTAGTCGCGCAGGAGGCCGAAGAAGAGGAGACTCCTCCCGTTCGGCGCCGATCCCGCCGGCCCCGCCGTGGAGCCGCCGAAGCTCGCGTGCGGGATGCGCGCGATCCGCTCGCCGTCGACGCCGGCCGCGGAGAGCTCGGCGACCGCGCGGCGGGAGTGGACGACGACGCGCTGGACGGTGTCGAAGACCTCGCGCCAGAGCTCCGCTGATCGCTCGCCCCGGCGGCCGAGCAGGTCGTGCGCCGTGAAGACCGTGGGGCGCTCGGCGGCGAGGCGGCGGAGCCAGGTCAGGTCGCGGCGTGGCAGGGCCAGCCACTGGACGTGCACCACGTCGGGGGAGAGCTGGGCGAGCCGCCGGCGAAGCCGGGCGACGCTAGGGAGGTACTCGATCGCCTTCACGGCGAAGCGAAGCCGCGAGCGTGGCGCCAGCCTGCGCATGCGTCCGCTCGCGGGGAAGAAGAGCTCGTCGCGCCGGTAGCCGGCCGGGCGGGGCGCCTCGCCGAAGGGGAACGGCGAGGTGAGGAGCGTCACGTCGTGCCCGCGGCGGGCGAGTGCCGAGGCGAGCTCGTGGTCGTACGGCGGCGTGTAGCTCGGCAGATCGAGGAGGACGACGCGCACCGCGCGATCGTACCGCCGGGTCTTTTGAGCTACGGTCACGCGGCCCCGTGTCCCGACTCGTCAAGCACGCGGCCGATCGCCTCCTCGCGCTCGGCTTCCTTCTGGCCTCCTCGCCCGCGCTCGCGGCAATCGCGGCGTGGATCCTCGTCGACGACGGGCGGCCCGTGCTCCTGCGCCAGCGGCGGGCGGGACTCGGAGCGAAACCCTTCCAGATGTTCAAGTTCCGCACGATGGTGCCGGACGCGATCGAGCGGGGGCGCGCGCTGGGGATGGAGGATCCGTACGGCGTCCTCAAGGACGACCCGCGGATCACGCGCAGCGGGCGCTTCCTGCGCCGTTCGGGCCTCGACGAGCTTCCACAGCTCCTGAACGTGCTCCGCGGCGAGATGAGCCTCGTCGGGCCGAGGCCCGACCTCGTCGAGCAGGTGGCGCACTACACGGAGTCGGACCGCCGCCGGCTCGCAGTCCGGCCGGGGATCACGGGCTGGTCGCAGATCCACGGCCGCGAGGAGATGGCCTGGCCGGAGCGGATCGCGCAGGACATCTGGTACGTCGAGCACTGGTCGCTCGCACTCGACCTGAAGATCGTCCTGCGCACGTTCGGGCAGCTCCTCCGCGAGGAGCCGGAGCCGGTCGTCGACACGATGAACATCGAGCGCGCGCGACAGGCCGCCCGGCGCGCGTGACCGGCGTGCCGGCGGCGAGCCTGGTCGAGGTCGCCCCCGACACGTGGGACGATCTGCTGGACCGGCTCGGCTGCGCCGACGTCTACCTCCGCCGCGACTACGTCGAGGTGTCGTGCTCGCTGGAGGGCTCCGCGCGCGCCACGTTCCTCCACGCTCCGGGCGAGCGCGGCGACGTGGTGTTCCCCTGCGTCGTCCGCGAGCTCCCGAACCTGGACGTCGTCGACGTGACGAATGCCTACGGCTACGGCGGCCCGGTCGCGATCGGCCCCGAGCCCCCGCTCGCCGAGTTCGCAGACCGCTACGAGCGCTGGTGCGCCGACGCGGGCGTGGTGACCACGTTCCTGCGGTTCCACCCGCTCCTCCGAAACCACCTGGCCGCACCGGCGTCGTTCGCACTCGAGCCCGTCGCCGGCTCGATCTCCTGGCAGCTCGAAGGCGACCTCGCGGCGGGCATGCACGCGCATCACCGCCGGGCGGTGCGGAAGGCAGTGCGAGCGGGCGTCGAGGTTTCGGCCCGCCTCGCGCCCGACGACCTCGGCCC
>JACDAS010000063.1 GCA_013695295.1 Actinomycetota bacterium
TGCGCGGGCCGGTCGGTGATGTCGGCCCCCTGGAACCGGATCTTCCCTCGCCGCGGGCGATTGAGGCCGTTGATCGAGCGGAGGGTGGTCGACTTGCCGGCGCCGTTTGCCCCGAGCAGCGTCACGATCTCGCCGTCGAAGACGTCGATCGTGATCCCCTTCAGCGCCTGGATCGCGCCGTAGTAGGTGTGGACGCCGTCGAGCTCGAGGACCGGCGTACGGCCCGCTGCCGGAGGAGTGCTCATCGCCGCCCCTCCGCGAGCGCGCCGGTCCCGAGGTAGGCCTCGATCACCCGTGGGTCTCGCTGGACCTCCTTCGGGGAGCCCTCAGCGATCTTCTCGCCGAAGTCGAGCACCGTGACGTGGTCGGAAACGCCCATCACGACCTTCATGTCGTGCTCGATCAGCAGCACCGTCAGCGCGAGGTCTCGCTTGAGCAGGCCGATGAAGTCCCTGAACTCGTCCGACTCCTGGGGGTTCATGCCCGCCGTCGGCTCGTCCAGGAGGAGGAGCTTCGGCTCGGTCGCGAGCGCGCGCGCGACCTCGAGCCGGCGCTGATCGCCGTAAGGGAGGTTCCGCGCGATCCAGTCCTCCTCCCCCGCGAGCGTGCACAGGTCGAGCAACTCGCGGGCCCGCTGCTCGGCGCGGGCCTCCTCCCGGCGCAGGCCCGGCGTCCGGAGGATGCTGCGGATGATCCCCCCGTGCAGGCGCGAGTGCATGCCCACGAGGACGTTCTCGAGCGCCGTCATGTGCTGGAAAAGGCGGATGTTCTGGAACGTCCGGCCGATGCCGCGCTGCGTGACGGCGTGCGGCGGCTTCCCCGTCAGGTCCTCGCCCGCGAAGACGACCCGACCCGCGGTCGGCTTGTAGACCCCGGTGATCATGTTGAAGAACGTCGTCTTGCCGGCGCCGTTCGGCCCGATCAGGCTGGCGATCGCCCCGCGCCGAACGACGAAGTCGACGCTGTCGACCGCGACGAGCCCGCCGAACTCCTTGCGTAGCCCGTCGACGACCAGGAGCTCCTCCCCCGCAGCGGCGGGAGTGGAAGCGGGCGCGGGAGCCGCCGTGCTCACCGGCCCTGCGCCTGGGAGTCGTACAGCGGCTCGTCGTGGACCCCCTGCTGGAGCTCCTGCTTACGCCGCGAGCTGCCGATCAGGCCCTGCGGGCGGAAGAGCATCACGATCACGATGATCGCCCCGTAGATCCCGAAGGTGTACTTCGGAACGTCGATCCCGCCGCTCCAGACCTGGAACCACTGGGCGTCCGACGTCGAGAAGCGGTCGTTGATCCAGCCGCCGATGTTCGCGATCCCCTCCTGGTTCAGGTAGGCGAGCACGCAGGCGCCGACGATCACCCCCCAGATGTTGCCCATCCCCCCGAGGATGACCATGCAGAGGATGAACACGGAGATGTTGAAGAAGAAGTCGTCGGGGAAGACACCGCCCTTGAACGCCGCGAAGAGGGCGCCGGCGACGCCGCCGAAGAATGCGCCCGTCGCGTAGGACCAGGTCTTCGTCCGCATCAGCGGCACCCCCATCGCCGCGGCCGCGACCTCGTCCTCCCGGATCGCGATCCACGCCCGTCCGAGCCGCGAGTCGCGCAGGCGCCAGCTGCAGAAGACCGTGATCAGGACGAGCACGACGGCGGTCCAGAAGAAGAGCTCCGTGCTCGAGATCTGGTGATTCAGGAAGGAGGCGTTGCAGCAGCTGAGGTAGCTCGAGGGCAGGAAGCCGCCGGTGGCGTCGCTCAGGGTGTGCCCGAAGCCGGGCGTGTCGATCGGATTGATCCCCTGCGGGCCGTTCGTCAGGTTGAAGCTCGTGCCGAAGAGACGGTCGCCGTTACGGGCGACCTGGGGCATGATCTCGCCGAACCCGAGCGTGACGATCGCCAGGTAGTCGCCGCGGAGGCGAAGCGTCGGCAGGCCGATGATCACGCCCACGAGCGCGGTGAAGCAGCCGGCGACGAGGAACAGGATCCAGAGGTTGATGTGGAAGCCGCCGATCCCCTCCGGGACGTCGATCGCGCCGAAGACCACGTTGCGCTTGTACGAGCCGTCCGGGTTCTGCCCCGCGAACTGCGGCGAGGCGAACCAGGCCGCCGTGTAGGCACCCATGGCGTAGAACGCGACGTAGCCGAGGTCGAGCAGGCCCGCGTAGCCGACGACGACGTTCAACCCGAGCGCCATCACGGTGAAGATCGCCATCACCACGACCGTGTCCATCGAGGGGAACGGCCCGAACAGGGGCAGCTTGAACAGCTCGCCGAGGTAGAACGGGTAGGCGACCACGAGCAGGATCGCCGCCGCCGGCAACGCCACCTTCCGCGCCCGCGAGGGCAGCAGGTAGAGCCCGTAGGCGATCGCGAGCGCGACGAGGAGCGAGGGTCTGGGGGTCGCCCACACGGGCCACGCGATCGCGAGCACCAGGAGGCCGATCGCGAGCGGTGGCAGGGCTCGCCGGAGCAG
>JACDAS010000067.1 GCA_013695295.1 Actinomycetota bacterium
CCGGTGATCTTGTTGGAGGTGCTCGAGAACATCGAACCGGGGGACACGCCGAAGATCGGCGAGAACTTGTCCGGGAATCCCGGCATGGTGCAGCCGACGCATGGAGCACCCGCGTTCATGCATCCGCCGACGCGATTGACCATGCCGCGCGAGGCGATGTTGCAGTTGACCACGGGGCCCCAGCAGCCGATCTCGACGAGGCACTCCTTCTCGCCAAAGTCGTGGGCGAAGTCGCCTTCCTCGTAGTAGGCGCCGCGAACGCAGTGGCGGTGCACGGTCTCGCCGAACAGCCATGCCGGCCGGCCCAGCTCGTCGAACTCGGGGAGGGGGCCGAAGCCCTGGAGGAAGTAGAGGATCGCGGCGACCGTCTCCGTGAAGTTGTCGCCGACTGGAGCAAAGCCGGGAACGTTGACGAAGGGTACCCCGAGCACGCTGCGGTAGTCCTTGCCGAGGAAGTCCATCAGGCTCATCGCGCCGGTCGGGTTCCCGTGCGCCGCCGGGACGCCGCCCCAGGTGGCACAGGTTCCGATCGCGATCGACGCCGCGGCGCCCGGTGCGAGCCGCGCGACCCATTCGTCGGTCGAGACAGTCCGCAGCGAGCCGTCGGGCCCCCAGGGCTCCTCTCCCTGGCCCGACCAGTAGCCGCCCGTCTCCAGCGCCTTCGTCTCGTCCGAGATCGACCCTTCGAGAATGATCACATATGGCGCGTCGAGCTCGCCCTGAACGGCGGCTTCGTGCGCCCGCAGGTAGTTCGGCCCCGACTCGAGGTTCACCACCGGGTGATGGAGGATCACGCGCGGGATGCCGGGGTGCGCGCCCAGCAGCAGACTCTCGATGCTCGGTGCCTGAGCGCCGGTGACCGAGACGGTGCAACCATCGCAGCTCATCCCCGCGAACCAGAACGCGTGCACCTTCTCGAGCGGCCCGAGGCGCGAGTGCGGCCCGGCCTTTGCGAAGGGCTCGAGGTAGTCCTCCTGGAACGCGCGCGCCGGCATGCCGAAGTCGCCGAGCTCCTGCGGATCGTGGAAGCGGCCGACTGGACCGAGGACTTCGAGCAGCCGTTCGGCAGGGGTCTGACGTTGACTCGTTGTTGCCACTCGGGCCAGCTCGTCTCCTGTGACTGGACGCGCGCTAGGTGTATCCGGCATAGTGCTGTCCGGGACCGACGGAAGTCAAACGGGGAGCGTTTGGCAGTGGCGAACCTGAGCTTCGAGTGCAAGCACGGCGGCGTCGTCTGTCGCGCCCGCATCACCGGCGAGACGGAGGCCGAGGTCCTCGAGAAAGCGGTGAATCACGCGCGCAAGGTGCACGGGGTCGACCTCAGCCGCTCCAAGACCCTCGCCGAGTACGCGCGCAGCCTGATCAGGGAGACATGATGCTGGCCGTGTCGACGACCGCCTGGTGGACGATCGGCTCCCTCACCGGCGCTGCGGTCGTGCTGGTGGCGGCGGTCCTGCTCCTGGCGGCGATCGCGTTGGGACGGCGGATCGTCGGCCAGGCGGGCGACATCATGGAGGCGCTCGATGCGACCCGCGAGAACACGAACCCGATGTTCGACATCGCCGCGGTCAACCACAACCTCGATCGCATCACGCGGGGCCTTCGCACAGCGCGTGGGGGCGCGTGAGCACGTCCGTCGTCGTCCTCGCCTGGGTCGGGCTGACGCTCGGCCTCGTGGTCGCAGTCGCGGTCGTGGCGCTCTTCAGCCGTGTGGTGCAGCCCGCACTCGAGATCGCACGGTATGCGGACGACATTCTCGAGCACGGCGTCGCGATCGCGACCAACCTCGACGGCGTCGACGAGGCGGTCCGGACGCGTGAGCTCGCGACGAGTGTGCCACCGCTTGCGGTGAGCTACCTGAAGAAGCTGGGGCTCGCGTAGTGGTTGCCCTGTCGAGCGGCGTGACGATCGCCTGGTGGATCGCTCTGGGTCTCGGGCTGGTCGTGGCGCTCGTGGTCTGGGGGCTGCTCGAGATCCTGCGTCGCACGGTCAGCGAGATCGATGCCGGCGTCACGGGTGTTTGGACGTCTGGCAAGCGAGTCGCCCAGAACACGTGGACGGCACACCTGTTCCTGACGACCAAAGCCCGCGGCCTCGACCTGCTCGAGGAGCTCCGACACCACGCCCGTGCACGCTGAGAGGAGCCTGACGTGAAGACCGTGCTCATCATCCTGACGCTCGCCGAGCTCGCAGTGCTCGTGCTCGTCCTCGCCTCGTACCTGATCGTGATCGCGGCGACGCTCCGCAGGATCTCGAAGACCCTTGGTCTCGTCACCTTCGGCGTGCGCGCGATCGACAAGCAGACGCAGCCGATCGGGCCCGTCCTGCGCGACATCAACGGCGCGCTCGAGGGGGTGGCGGACGCTCTCGAGAGCGCCACCGGCTCCAGGGCTGCCTCGCTGCAGGCCAAGCCCGTCAAGCCGGAGCCGGATGCCGAGGTCTCGTCGACGGGAGCTCAGCCCCTGAACACGTGACCTGGGATGCCGGAGCCGGCGCCGCCCTGGCGCGGGAGCGCTCGCCCGCGTGACCGCGACGGTCGACCGGCTCGATCTCCTGCTCGAGCGGCGGACAGCGACAGGCGAGCGGTACTTCGCCGCCGAGGCGGATCGGCTCGCCCGCCTCTGCCTCGTGCTCGCCGAACGGTTCGAGCGCGGCGGTCGGCTGCTCGCGGTCGGCGGTTCGCCGCAGGCGTGGTCGGACGCCCACCACGTCGCTGTCGAGTTCGTGCATCCGGTGATCGTCGGCAAGCGGGCCCTGCCCGCACTAGCCGTCGCGCCCGAGTCGCTCGGGCTCCTCGCCCGAGACGGCGACATCGTCGTCTCGTTCGAGCCGCTGACCGTCGAGGCCGGTGAGACCTGGCATCTGGAACCGGACGACGACGACCCGTTCGTACGGCAGGAGCTCGCCGAAACCGCGTACCACATCCTGTGGGAGCTGGTTCACGTTTTCTTCGAGCATCTTGGCGGCTCGAGCGCGGGTGCCGGCGCGTCCGGCTTCCTCTACCCGTTCCTGGAGCAGAGGTCGAGCAGCCTCGAGGCGGTCGTCGAGGACGTGCGAGCATCGGTGATGATGAAGGCCGAGGAGGTCTCTGCGCTGCGGACGCTGACGGTTGCAGGCGGCCGGGTACCCCTCGGCGAGGCAGCGGCGGAGCTGCGCCGCTGCTTCGAGACCGGAGGCACGCTGTTCGCGTTCGGCAACGGGGGCTCGGCCACCGATGCGATGGACGTCGTCGCTGACTTTCGCGCCTCACCGCAGGGCTGGCCTCCGCGGCGGGCGCTCGATCTG
>JACDAS010000135.1 GCA_013695295.1 Actinomycetota bacterium
GGATGGTGGAGTCGGAGGCGGAGCGGTTGTAGTTCGGGTTCGGATCCGGGATCGCGGCGAGCACGAGCCCCGCCGTGAGGACGAGCGCGGCGGCGGTGGCGACCCCGAGGACGGCGCGGGTGCCACGCACCGACGCGGCGGCCGGCACCGCTGCCGCGAGGACGCCGGCGAGGAGGGCGCCACGGGAGCCCGAGGCGACGATCGACCCCGCAAGCAGGACGAGCACGGCTGCCGCCGCCAGACGCCGAGCGCCGCGCTCGCGGAGGAGGAGCCAGGTCGCGATCGGCATGCCGATCGCGAAGAGCATCGAGACGGTGTTCGGGTTCTGCCCGATCCCGCGGAAGCGCGCCGCCGTCGACGAGGTCGCCTCCTGGACGGCCTCGCCCGGGTCGACTGCCAGCACCGCGAGCCCTGCCAGCGCGACGGCCACGGCACCGCCCAGGACGGCGAGGAGGATGCGCCCGGTCGCCCCCCGGTCGCCCGAGACCGCGGCTGCGAGGGCGGCCGCGACTGCAAGCACGGTGCCGAAGGCCACGCAGCGTGCCACCGTGAGCCGAGGCTCGACCGACCACAGCGCCGAGGCAAGCGCGAGCGCGAGGAACGCCGCCCCGAAGCCGTAGGCGGCGACGCGAGCTGGGCCGGCCACGACTCGAGCGCGGCTCCAGGCGTAGGCGAGCGCGAGCAGGGCGAGGCCGGCCAGCAGCGGCCAGCGCAAGGGTCCGGCAACGGCACGGACGTCCGGCGACCAGTTCGACCCGAAGGCGACGTCGAGGACGGTGACGACGATGGCGAGGCGCACCGCTCCTTCGAGCGGCAGGCGGCGCAGAGTCCCTCTCAACCGGCTGCCTAGGATACTCCGGAGCCATGGCGTACCCCGAGCGCATCGTGCCCGAGGAGACCGGCCCGGGCATTCTCGCCATCCACCTGAAGCGCTACGAGTTCGCGCGGCGCTGGTGCGAAGGTGTCGACGTGCTCGACGCGGCCTGCGGCGTGGGGTACGGCAGCGCGTACCTCGCCGAGGTGGCGAGGAGCGTGGTCGGCGTCGACGTGGACGACGAGGCGCTCGACTACGCCCGCGACCACTACGCGGGCCCCCGCACGCAGTTCCGCCGCGCCGACCTGCTCGACCCTGCCCTTCCGGACGCTGCGTTCGACGTCGTCTGCTCGTTCGAGACGATCGAGCACTTGGCCGACGCGGAGCGGTTCCTCGGCCACGTCGCCCGCGCGCTTCGTCCACAGGGCGTGCTGGTCGTCTCGACTCCCCAGGCGCGCTGGACGACGCGGGCGCCGGAGAACCCGTTCCACCACGTCGAGTACGCGCGAGACGACTTCGAGGCGCTGCTCCGCCGCCACTTCGATGAGGTCGACCTCTACGGCCAACGGCGACTCCAGACGGCACGGCACCGCCTGATGCAGCGCCTGGACGTGCTGGGCCTGCGGCGGCGCCTGGGCTTCCTCCGGCCCGCGGCCGCGATGCTCGGCACGGCTCCGATGGCACAGGTGACGACGGACGGCCTCGCGATCGACCGCGAGCACCTCGACCTGGCCTCCGAGCTGGTGGCCGTCTGCCGCGGTCCGCGCCGGTGAAGGTCGCACAGCTCGTGATCGGAGGGGACACGGCCGGCGGGCAGATCGTGGCCCTCGCGGTCGCGCGGGCGGCGCGGGCGCGGGGCGACGAGGTCGTCTTCTGCTCCCCCTCTCGTGGCCCGTTCACCCGGCTCGTGGAGGCCGAGGGCATGCCGGTCTTCGACATCGACGTCTCGAGGACGTTCAAGCTCGGCGGTGTGCTGCGGCTCGCCCGCGAGCTGCGGCGCCGGCGCGTCGACGTGCTGCACACGCACGGCGCACTGGCCTCGAACGTCCTCTCGCGGGTCGCCGGGCGGGCCGCGCGCGTCCCCGTCGTCTCGCACCTGCACATCGAGAACCATCTGCCGGCGGCCCGGACGCGCGCGGGTGCGCTCAGGCGGCTGGACAACTGGAGCGCGGGGCTGGCGGCACGGATCCTCGTCGTCTCGGAGCACACGAAGCGCGCGCTGGAGCAGCAGGGCTATCCGGCGAAGCGGCTGGAGGTGGTGCCGAACGGCGTGCATGTTGCGTATTCTGGCAACAGCACCGGACGGAGCCTCCGGTCAGAGCTCGGCATCCCCGATCGAACGCCGCTCGTGCTCGAGATCGCGCGGCTCTGCGACGTCAAGGGTCAGCGCGAGCTGATCGACGCCGTGGCAAGCCTCGAGGGCGTCTACGCCGTTCTCGTCGGCGAGGACCTCGAGCAGGGCGGCCGCTACCGGGAGCTGCTCGAGCATCGGATCGCCGCCTCCGGCGCCGCGAGCCGGATCGTTCTCGCCGGGCACCGCCCCGACGCGCGGGCACTCCTCGAGGAGGTGGACATCTTCGCGCTGCCGTCCTGGATCGAGGGGATGCCGATCACCGTGCTCGAGGCGATGGCTCATGGCCGGCCGGTCGTCGCGACCCCGGTCGGAGGCACCGGCGAGGTCGTCGTCGACGGCGAGACGGGTCTGCTCGTCCCGCCCCACGATTCGGCGGCGCTCGCGCGGGCTCTCGGCGAGCTCGCCGCCGACCCCGTCCGGGCCCGGCGCCTGGGCGAGGCCGGTCGGCGGCGCGTCGAGCTGCACTTCTCCGAGGACGCGATGACCCGGCGCATCCTGGAGGTGTACGACGAGCTCGCCGCCTGAGGGCCCTGACGTCACCGTCGTCGTCCCCTCGCACGGGCCGGCGCCGTACCTCGCGAGCGCGCTCGCGAGCGTCGCGGACGCCCCGGAGGTGCTGGTGGTCGAGGACGGCACCGAAGTGCTCACGCAAGCCGACGTGGCTCCGGCACGGCTGATCCGCCTACCGCGGGTCGGCCGCTCGCGTGCCCGCAACGTGGGCGTCGAGGCCGCCTCGGCACCGCTCGTCGCGTTCCTCGACGCGGACGACCTCTCCCGGCCAGGCCGCCTCGAGCGCCAGCGCGCCGCGCTCGAGGCCGCCCCCGCGGCGCCTCTCTGCTTCGGCCCGGTCGAGGTCGTCGACGGCGAGCTTGCCCCGCTCGACGCCTGGAACGAGCTGCTCGCGCGACGCTTTCGGGCGCTGGTCTCCGCCGGCGGGACGTACGAGGCGATCCTCGAGAGCCGCTGCCCGATCTACACGTCGGCGACGATGGTGCGTCGAGAGGCCTTCCTCGAAGTGGGCGGCTACGACCCCCGCTTCGACGCCTACGAGGATCTCGACCTGTACCTACGTCTCTCGCGGCAGGGCGGGCTCGTCGCCGCCGCAGGAGAACCTGTTGCGACCTATCGGCTGCACGGCGCCAACACCGGCTCCGACCGCCTCTACGAGGGCCTGCTCGGCGTGGCCGACAAACACCTGCCGGAGGCGACGGGCCGTTCCCGCTCGCTCCTGCTCGAGCGGAGGTTCGAGGCGCTCTGGGGGCTCCGGCGCTTCCGGGCGGCTCGCCGCGCGGCACTCGACGCCGCCCGTGCCGAGCCGCGGCTCGCCGCCCGCCCTCGCTTGCTCGCCTCGCTCCTTCCCACCGCACTCCTGGAGCGCCGGCGCGGATGAGGATCGCGCTGCTCACCGAGATCGCCTCGCCCTACCGGATCCCCCTCTTCAATGCGCTCGCAGCCCGTGAGGACGTGGAGCTGACGCTTCTGCTGCTGAGCCGGCGCGACCCGCGCCGGAGCTACGCGTTCCACGAGGACGAGTTCCGCTTCGACTGGAGGATCCTGCCCGGGCGGGAGCTCCACCGGGGCCTCCGTTGGGTCGTGCTCAGCCGGGGGCTCGGACGCGCCCTCCGGGATTTACGGCCCGACGTGGTCGTCGTCGGCGGCTGGAATCAGCCGGCCTTCTGGCAGGCGTTCGTTCGCGCGCGGAGAGACGGGACGCCGCTCGTCCTCTGGGTCGAGAGCACCGCCCGGGACGCACGCTCGGGAGCCGGGCTGCTCGAGGCTGCCAAGCGTCGCGCAATCGGCTGGGCGAGCGCGTTCGTCGTCCCCGGGCGCGCTTCCGCGGACTACCTCGCGAGCCTGGGCGTCGAGCGAGCGAGGATCCAGGTGGCGCCGAACGCGGTCGATCTCGAGCACTTCTCGCACCGGGTTCGGGAAGCCCGTGGACGCCGGCAGGAGCTGCGCCGTGAGCTTGGGCTGGAGGGCTGCGTCGTCCTCTGCGTCAGCCGTCTCTCGCCGGAGAAGGGCGTCGACGTGCTCGCGCGCGCCTTCCACGGCGTCCCGGGCCGGCTCGTCCTCGCCGGCGACGGCCCCGAGCGCGCGCGCGTCGCGGCGGCCGCTCCCCCGGGGACGCGGCTGCTCGGCGA
>JACDAS010000141.1 GCA_013695295.1 Actinomycetota bacterium
GACCGCAAGCTCTACGCTTGGAGGATGGAGCTCTGGCACGAGATCGCGGGGGAGGGCCCGCCGGTCCTCCTCATCCACGAGGGCATCTGCGACAGCCGCATGTGGGAACCGCAGTGGCGGACCTTCCCGCAGGCGCACCGGACGGTCAGGTGCGACCTGCGCGGCTTCGGCCAGACGCCGATTCCGCCCGAGAGCTACTCGAACGCGAGCGACGTCATCCGCCTCCTCGATCGGCTCGAGCTCGGGCCCACCTCGCTCGTCGGCGTCTCCGTGGGGGGACGCGTCGCGCTCGAGGTTGCCCTGGCCCGGCCGGACCTCGTCGAGCGGCTCGTGCTCGTCGGATCCGGGCTGCCGGGCCACGCGTGGTCGGACGAGGTTCAACGCTTCGACGAGGAGGAGGGAGCCGCGCTCGGCCGCGGCGACGTCGATGCGGCGGTGGAGGCGAACCTTCGGCTGTGGGTCGACGGGCCGAACCGCCGGCCGGACGAGGTGGACGCCACCCTCCGAAGCCGCGTGGGCGAGATGCAGCGGCGCGCCTTCGAGCTCCAGTTGCCCGTATGGGAAGACGCCGACGAGGAGCTGCTCGTGCCCGACCCGGGAAGCCGCCTCGCGGAGCTGCGCGTGCCGACGCTCGTCCTCGTCGGAACCGAGGACCTCCCCGACATCCACACGATCGCCCGCCGCCTCGCGGCCGGGATCCCGGGCGCCCGCACGGCCGAGATCCCAGGCACGGCCCACGTGCCCAGCATGGAGCGCCCGGAGGAGTTCGATCGGCTCGTGCTCGACTTCCTCCGCTCGTGACCTCGGCGCGCGAGCGAGCGGAGACGCTCGAGCGCATCCGCGAGATCTGCCTCGGGCTGCCGGAGACGAGCGAGCGTCCGAGCCACGGAGCCCCGACCTTCTTCGTCCGCGGCAAGCGCGCCTTCCTCATGGTCTTGACGGATCACCACGGGGACGGGCGCTTCGCGATCTGGTGCGCGGCAACCGAGGGCCTGCAGCGGATGCTCGTGGAGGCCGACCCCGAGCGGTTCTTCGTACCGCCGTACGTCGGCCACCGCGGCTGGCTCGGCATGAGGCTCGACCGCGGGCTCGATCTGGATGAGCTCGCCGGTCTCGCCGAGGACGCCTACGCCGAGGTCGCGCCGGCCCGGCTCGTCGAGGCGGCCCGGGTCGACCGCAGCGGTCAGCGCGGAGGAGAGACCGCAGGCCGCGCTCAGCGCGGCGACGCCGTGAACGTCGAGGAGCCCGTACAGACGTAGATCAGCGAGTGGTAGGGATCGGCACCCAGGCCGAGGAACGAGAAGCTCACCCGAAGCGTCCCCGTGATCTTCCCCCCGGCTCCGCGCTTCGAGCTGAAGGTGTAGTTCTTCGTCGCCTTGACGCCGCGGTTCATCGCGGCCGGCTGCAGGGCCTTGGTCTTGCCGGTCGCGCCGAGCGCGAAGGTGCTTGGGGGCTGGAAGAGCTCGACCCCGGCGCGGGTGGCGTTGGTGCCGGTGGTCTCGATGCAGGTCGCGGGCACCGACGTCCTGACAGCGCTGATCCTCGGGCCCGAGAGGGTGAAGGTGATGCTCGTGCCGCTCTTCGTCTTGCCGCGGTAGGCGGCCGCTGCCGCGGTCGCAGGCGCGGCAACGAGGAGGAGGAGGAGGAGGAGCAGGGCGAGCACGGCTGCCGTTCGCGTCACTGTGAGGAATTCTTACCTGCTCGGCGCAGGAGCTCGGCGAGCGGCAGCTCCGCGAGCGAGTCGACGACGAGATCGGCCTCCTCGAGGCCCAGCGAGACGGTGACGCCGTTCGGCACCGCCACGCAGTAGAGGCCCGCGGCCTTCGCGGCGCGGACGCCGTTCGGCGAGTCCTCGAAGGCGATGGCCTCGCCGGAGTCGAGTCCGAGGCGCTCGAGCGCCTCGAGGTAGAGCGTCGGACGGGGCTTGGCTCGAGCGCGGTCGCCGTCGGCGGTGACGATCAGGTCGAAGTGCTCGGCGCGCTCCAGGCGGGCGAGGTGACGGTCGATCCAGCTGCGGGACGAGCTGGAGACGATCGCGGTGCACAGGTCGAGCTCGCGTGCGCGCTCGAGGTACTCGAGCAGCCCCGGCCGGAGCTCCTCGACCTCCGCGAGTGCGAGCTCGTGCTCGTGTCGGCGCGCGCCGACGGCGTCGCGGTCGATCGGGCCCGCGAGCTCCTCGAGGTAGTCGAGCGGCTCGAACCCGCCGATCGTGCCGATCACGGCTGCCCAGCGCTCGAGCACGAGCTCCTGCCCGTGCTGGCGGTAGATCTCCTGCCACGAGGCAAACGACGGCGTCTCCGTGTCGACGATCAGGCCGTCGAAGTCGAACAGCAAGCCCCGAACCGCCGCCACCGACGGGCCATGATGCAGGATCCGGTGATGCGAGTCCTCGCCCGCCTCCGCGTCGCCGCAGCGTGGCTGAAGGCCCACCGCCGAGTGGCGATCGCCCTCCAGGTGGTCGCGGGCCTCGTACTGATCGCGATCCTCGTCCTCGCCGTCCGCGACTCCTGGCGGGGAGCCGGCGAGCGGCTCCGGCATGCGGATCTCGTCGACTTCGGACTCGGCTGCGCGGTCCTCGGCGCCTACTACCTGCTGTTCGTGCTCGGCTGGATGCGGATTCTCGCCGCCTGGAAGATCGAGCTCTCGTACGGGGTCGCGCTGCGGGCCGAGATGCTCTCGATGCTCGCGAAGTACATCCCCGGCGGCGTCTGGACGCCGGCGGCACGGGTCGTCGCCGTCCGGCGGGCTGGGATCGACGCGACGGCTCTCGTGACCGCCTCGATCCTCGTCGAAGCGGGCCTCTCGGCGATCTCCGGGGTCCTCGTCTTCGTCGTCAGCCTCGCCTGGGTGGACGGTGTGGACGCGCCGCTGCTCCCGCTGCTCCTGTTCGCAGCCGTTGTCGCGACGCTCATGCACCCGAGGGTCTTCGGCCGCCTCGCTCGCAAGATCTTCAGGCGCTTCGGCCAGGTGGAGCCCCCGGAGATCCCGGCCACGACGCTCGTGCTGCTGCTCGCCTACTACGCCTTCACGTGGCTCGTGGGCGGCGCGGCGCTCTTCTTCCTCGTGCGCTCGATCGACGGCGACGTCGGATTCTCGTCGATCGCGTTCCTGGGCGGGACGGCCGCGGTCGGAGCGATCGTGGCGGTGCTGTCGATCCTCGCGCCCTCCGGCCTCGGGCCGCGCGAGGCCTCGATGTACGGGCTGCTCCTCGCAGTGGCCCCGCCGGCGGCGGCGCTCGGAGCGATCGTGCTGAACCGGGTTGCGATCACTCTCGTGGAGGCGGCCCTTCTGGCAGTGGGCGCGTTGTTGCTGCGCCGG
>JACDAS010000167.1 GCA_013695295.1 Actinomycetota bacterium
ACGCCGACTCTACGGGCGGCTTCATCTCCGTGAGACCTCATGTCGCGAGTTTCATGCCGGGACAATGCCTGGCAGTACGCGCGCAGCCGCGAGCTCCGTCGGCTGCTCGGCCGCCACGGAATCCGCCACCTCAAGACTCAGCCATACCGGCCCCGCACGCTCGTGCGCGAGCGCGAGCTCGCGGGAGAGATCCTCGCCCGAGCCACGACTCATCGCGTCTCCGCCGCACGGGCGCGCCGCGCCAGCTCCTCCTCGACCGCGGCCGGATCGAGTCCGCGCGCCGCCAGGAGCACGTAGCTGTGGAACCAGAGGTCAGCGAGCTCCTCGACGACCCGCTCGTCGCTCTCGGCGGCGCCCGCGAGCGCCGCCTCGAGCCCCTCCTCGCCGAGCTTGCGCGCGGACGCGGCGGGCCCCTCTTCGACGAGCGACGCGACGTAGGACCCTTCGGGCCGCTCCATCGCGCGCTCCGCCACGCGCCGCCAGAGCCAGGGCGCGAAGCACGAGACCGCGCCCATGTGGCAGGCGGGGCCGGCGGGGCGGACGCGGAGGAGGATCGCGTCGCCGTCGCAGTCCTCGCGGAGCTCCTCGACGGCGAGCGTGTGCCCGGACGTCTCTCCCTTGCGCCACAGGCGGCCGCGCGAGCGGCTGAAGAAGTGGGCCTCGCCGGTCTCACGGGTGAGGCGGAGGGCCTCGTCGTCCATCCAGGCGAGCATGAGGACGCGCCCGGAGCCGGCGTCCTGGACGATCGCTGCGCGCAGCTCAGGCGGCATCGCGAAGCTGCACCCCCATCTCCCTTAGCTCCATTCGCAGCCCGGCGAGCCGAGCCGGGTTCTCGTGGACGATAGACGCGAGCAGCGCCGCCTGGGCCACCTCGAGCGCCTCGGCGACGTGGCGGGCCTCGCCCGCTCCGCCGGAGGCGATGACCGGGACCGAGACCGCCTCGGCGACCGCGCGGGTGAGCTCGAGGTCGTAGCCCTCCCGCGTCCCGTCGGCGTCGATCGACGTGAGCAGGATCTCGCCGGCGCCCCGCGCCTCGCACTCGCCTGCCCAGTCGACCGCCCTTCGCCCCGTCGGCCGCGTCCCCGCCCGCGTGTAGACCTCCCCGCCTGCGGCGTCGATGGCGACGATGACGGCCTGCGAGCCGAGGCGCTCGGCGAGCTCGCTGATCAGCTCGGGTCGCTCGAGCGCGGCGCTGTTTACCGCGACCTTGTCGGCACCCGCCCGCAGGAGCGCCTCCGCGTCCTCGACGGAGCGGACGCCGCCGCCGACCGCGAACGGAATCGTGAGCCGGTCGGCCACGCGCCGGACGAGCTCGAGGAGCGTGGCGCGTCCCTCGACGGTCGCCTTGACGTCGAGGAAGACGAGCTCGTCCGCCCCGGCGTCCGAGTAGGCGGCGCCGAGCGCGACGGGGTCGCCGACGTCGCGCAAGTCCTGAAAGCGGACGCCCTTGACGACCCGGCCTCCGGCGACGTCGAGGCAGAGGATCAGGCGCGGGAGAGGCATCGCTTGAGGTACCGGGCGCCGGCAGCGCCGCTCTTCTCGGGGTGGAACTGGACGCCGAGGAAGCTGCCGGAGCGGGCCTCGGCGACCACACCCTCCGACCGCGCCGTCGCGGCCGGCGACTCGGCCGCATACGAGTGGGCGAAGTAGAAGGCCTCCCCACCCGGCTCAACGACAGCCCAGCCCATACGCGGAACCCGCGCGGCGCGCAGGCGGACGGCACGACCGGGGAGGAGGCCGAGGCCGGGCACGCCGCCGTCCTCCTCGCTCTCCTCGAACGCGAGCTGGAGGCCGAGGCAGATGCCGAGGGTGGACTTCCCGGCGGCGACGCGCTCGCGGAGCGCCTGGTCGATGCCGCGCGCCTCGAGCGCGGCCATCGCCGTCGCTGCCGAGCCGACGCCGGGGAGCACGGCGAGGTCGGCGCCGAGGACGTCGTCCGGGCTCGCGGTCACGAGGACGTCGGCGCCGAGGCGCGCGAAGGCGGCCGAAACCGAGCGGACGTTGCCCGCGCCGTAGTCGCAGATCGCCACCCGCGTCACAACGTCCCCTTCGTCGACGGGATGCCGGCGCCCTCGGGTCTGACGGCGGCGCGCAGGGCGCGCCCGACGGCCTTGAAGGCCGCCTCGGCGACGTGGTGCTCGTCGCGGCCGCTCGCCTCGACGTGCAGCGCGAGCCGCCCGGCCTGGGCGAGGCTCTGAAGCACGTGGCCGGCGAGGCCGGGGT